>CACXED010000220.1 GCA_902766575.1 uncultured Ruminococcus sp.
GCATACCCGTTTGATCCCGAATCCCGACCAAATCGCTACTGAAGAAAGGAAACTGCTCTATGAAATCCGAAAAACTGCGCAGCGCGCTGCTGCTCACGCTCATCGCAAGCCTGCTCGTCTCCTGCGGAGGCCCCTCCGGGACTCAGGGCGGCGAAAGCACCTCCGGAACCGATACCACCGCTCCCGAAACCGAGGAGATAAAGCTCTCCGAGCTTGAAAAGCTGCCCGAGGCGGATTACGGCGAATATACCTTCAACATTCTGCTCAACAATTAGGACGACCGCTTTGTCGACGTCATGACCGAGGACGAGCAGAACGGCGACCTGATGAACGATATCGTCTACAAGCGGAACCTCGACGTCGAGCAGAAATACAACATCGACATCGAATGTCAGCAGGACGAATATCAGAACGTCGTCTCCACGGCAAGGACGACCGTGCTCGCCGGAGACCAGACCTACGATCTCTACTTCTCAAACTGCTACGCAACGCCGCTTGCCGCAGAGGGCTATCTCTATGAGCTGAACGCGCTGCCGAACGTCGATCTTTCAAATCCGTGGTGGGACAAAGCCGCGCTTGAGGATCTCTCGGTCAGAGGCAAGAGCTATCTTGCCACCGGAGACATCAGCCCTACCTCGCTTATGACCTCGTCCTGCATGACCTTCAACAAGAATCTGCTCGACGACATCGGCATGGAATATCCCTACGACCTCGTATACGAGGGCAAGTGGACTATCGACAAGTTAGCGAGCCTGACCACCGATCTTTCGAGAGATCTGAACGGCGACTCGCAGTACACTCTTGAGGACGATCTTTTCGGCTACACGAGCTGGATGTGCGACAGCCCCTACTCCTTCTTCTACGGCGCGGGAGGTATGCTCTCCAAGAAGAACAGCGAGGACGTGCCGGAGGTCAGCTATGATATCGACAAGATCACTAAGATCTACGAGCAGGTCTATAAGATCATCCTGACCAACAATTCCTACTTCGTCACCGACGCCTCAAAGTACGAGACCTTCTACAAGTGCTTTGCCGACGGCAAGGCTTACTTCTCCGAGTTCACGCTTCAGAAGATCGAGATGTTCTTACGCGACATGAAGGACGATTTCGGCATCATCCCGATACCCAAGTTCGACGAGAATCAGAAGGAATACATCTCCTGCGTCAACGGAGCGGGCGGATTTGTCGTGGTTCCCAAGAACGCCGAGGATCCGGCGCGCACCGGAATGATCATGGAAGCTCTGGGCGCGGGCGCTTACGACGGCATCACGCCTACGCTCTATGAGGTCATCACCAAGACCAAGGTTGTGCGCGACGAGCAGTCGTCCGAAATGGTCGATATAATCATCAGCAACCGCGTGTTCGACCCGTATTATATCAATCTCATTCCGGGCTACAACTTTATGCAGGAAGCCCTCACTCAGAAAAGCGACAGCATCGTCTCCAAGCTCGATTCCTATCGCAGCTCGGCTGAAAAGGCGCTCAGCGATATCGCCGACACCTATGCCGAGAACGTCGGCTGAGATTCTCCGGATATGATCAAAACCGAACGCCGCGCAGCATCGCTGCGCGGCGTTCGGCTGCCGCTCGCATTTATGGCGTATGATCATGGAGCGGTCAGTTTATGGTAAAATCCCCCGTTGACAGTCTGCGTCTGATTATCTCCGCCGAGCAGAGTATGAAATCCGTGTTTGGCGGGCGTCTGAACGCAAAGCCGAAATCTCCGTAAAGCATGGATATCGCCGAGCGGAAGCCGCGCTTCCAGGCAATCTCCACGGCGTTGCGCATGGCGCGCTCGGCGCAGCAGGCGGAAGTGTTGTGCTCCCTTGCGATGTCGATGTAGAGATTTTTAGTGATGAGCTCGATCGCCGCCGGGTCGCTGACCACAGCGCAGATCGCCGATTTCAGGTATTCAAAGCCCTTGAGCTTTACCGGGACTCCGATGCGCTTTAACAGATTGTCCGAGGCGATGGAGACGAGCGTTTCCGAAAAGCCGCCCTGACTGCTTCCGGATCTTTTGCAGAGCTCGTGCGAGGCGTAAAAGAACGTCATATAGAATTCGTGGAGCGAGTAGGGTCTCTCAAGGCGCAGATAGTTGAAAAAGGGCTTGGCATATATTCCGTCATAGTCCTGCGAGCAGACATAGATGCAGAAATAGTCCCGTTCGCTTATACGGCTCTGACCGATGAATCGTTTCATTATCTCGTCACCGGAGAGCGTGTCGTAGATCACTACTCCGCGCATACCCGGCACGACAAGCTCCCCGACGGCGGACATATCGTCGGCGCTGAGAGTGTCTTCGATGCCGACGCATTTCAGCCTGCCGATGAACTCGTCCCTGAAGCCGGAGTCTTTGCTGAATATCATTGTCTTCAGGTCATCGTTTGACATAGTCTTAATCTGTCCTTTATACAAGTTTTTCAAACATAAATATTATACAGCTAAACGGGATAGATTTCAAGATTCTTATTACACTATTATTCATAAATTTGACACGCCGCGGCAAAATATCTATCGCATGGACTTTTGTCGTAAATACTTTATCATAATAAAAAGTATGTATAATAAGCGCAAAAATATCATATTAAGCTAAACATAATTATATACAATCATTCCGGCTCCGGAAACGCTTATAAGACGCGAAAAAGTGCGTCGGATGGCTCAAATTATCTTTCCGGCTGGTATCGGCACGGCGACGCGAGCCGCTCGTCTTGTCAATCTGACCAATTATTTATCCCCAAAACGGCGGGGAGTTTAGCTCATCCGCTCTCTCGGAGAAAGTCAACGTAAAATCGAAAATTTACTTTATATTCATACAAATTGCTTGAAAAAGATTTGCAAATCGGATGGTTTATGTGGTATAATAATTATGTGTGCATCAGAATATCGCCGATACATATCGTCGATACGTTTTGACTCTGCGCCGCGAGTGACGGCGCCTCAGATCAACAGAAAGGAAGCCTTTGCCGCAGCGCCGCTGCGGAATGCTATGGTCCGAAAAAATGGCTAAAAACAAGAATTATCCGCTCTACGAGGTTGCCCCATTCACCGATTTCAAGGATATGCTCAGACAGGCATCCGAGGAGGCGGGCGACAGCATCGCCGTCCGCTATTACCGTGACTACGCTTCAAAGGACGTCCGCGACGTTACCTACAACGAATTCAGGCGCGAGACCGAGGAGCTGGGAACCGGACTGGCGTCGCTGGGGATCACCGATTCTCACGTCGCGATGGTCAGCGAGAACAGCTACCAGTGGATTCTGACCTATCTGACCGTGCTCAACAGCGAGGGCGTATACGTCCCGATCGACAAGGAGCTGCCTTTTCCGGAGATAATGAATATCCTCGCTCACAGCGACAGCAAGGTCGTGTTCTTCTCAAAGCACTACGAGCAGAATTTCCGCGACAACGCCGCGAGCCTGCCGTGGATTAAATATTTCATCGGTATTGACCTCGCTCCGGAGGACGCAGACGAGCGCTTTGTCTCGATGAGCGCGCTGATGGCAAAGGGCGCGGAGCTGCTCGACTCGGGCGACCGGAGCTATCTTGACCTCCAGCCGAAGGACGATGAGCTGAAAATGCTCGTCTACACCTCCGGAACGACCGGAACCTCAAAGGGAGTCATGCTCTCGCTGCACAATCTCGTTTCGAGCGTCTACTACGGACTCCAGATCTCGACGGTTTATACGACCTGCCTGTCGGTGCTGCCCTATCATCACACCTACGAGGCGGTCTGCGGACTGCTCGTCTCGCTGCATCACCACTCGACCATCTGCGTCAACGACAGCCTGAGACACGTCGCGGAGAACCTCAAGTTCTTCAGGCCCGACTACATCATGCTCGTGCCGCTTTTCGTCGAGAATCTCTACAAGAAGATTCAGAACACCCTCGAATCGACCGGAAAGGCCAAGCTCGTGAACCGGATGATCGGCGTCAGCAATAACCTCCGCAAGGTCGGCGTCGATATGCGCAAGAAATTCTTCAAGCCGCTGCACGATGTCTTTGGCGGACGGCTTATCAAGATAGTCTGCGGAGGAGCGCCTATCCGTCCCGAGCTCGCCGGATTCTTTGACGCGATCGGCATCAATCTCATCAACGGCTACGGCATCACCGAGTGCTCGCCGCTCGTTTCGGCTAACCGCGACTACTACAACAACTACCGCTCGGTCGGAGTTCACCTGCCCTGCGTCGAGGTCAAAATCGACGAGCCGAACGAGAACGGCGAGGGCGAGATCCTCGTCAAGGGCGATATCGTCATGATGGGCTACTACAAGAAGCCCGACGTCACCGCCGAGGTTCTGTCCGAGGACGGCTGGTTCAGAACCGGCGACTACGGCAGGCTCAACGACGAGGGTCAGCTCTTTATTACCGGACGCAAGAAGAATCTCATCGTCCTCAAGAACGGCAAGAACGTCTATCCCGAGGAGATCGAGGAGTACCTCGGCAATATCCCTTACGTCGAGGAGGTCGTCGTCTACGCCGTTAAGAACGAGAGCGGCGAGGAGACCGCCCTCTGCGCCGAGATTTACCCGAACGAGGAGCTTCTCTCCGGAAAGACTCAGGAGGAGCGCCACGCCGTTATCAAGACCGCCGTCGAGGAGCTGAACAAGACTCTGCCGCCTTACAAGAAGATTCTCAAAATCAAGCTCCGCTCCACCGAATTCGAAAAGACCACCTCGAAGAAAATCCGCCGCATGGGGCTCGGCGACAGCGAGGCTCAGCCCGAAAGCAGCGACTCCGGCAAGACAAAAGCCGAGTAAGCAAAGATCGAAATAAAAAAGCAGCGCCGTCGGCGCTGCTTTTTATGTATGTGAGATTCCTTTCTGCTTTTGTAGTTCTGCAAATCAAATGTGTTTTTCGATGATTTTATTTGCGCTTGATCGCTCTCAGTTCAATATACCCACGAGTGCCGCGCGGTTCAAGCTGAATGCGGGGATTGGCGTCATCCCAACTGTAGCCGATGATGCCGGGATCATAACCGTTCATAGCCTGCTGAACGGTAGCGATTGCTTCACTGTAATCTTCCTCTGCAAATGGTTCGCCCTGGAACATCAGATAATCCGCAGCCGGCAGCTCAATGACATCGAAGCCTTCCGGCACAGGACAGGTGTAATCATTTGCGACTTCAACACCCTGCACATAAGTAGATGTATTCGGCTTTTTGAACTGCTCCGGCAACCACAGGCAGACCGGCTCCCCGCAAAGGGAATCCATGCTGAGCAGCATTCCCCATACGTCGCAGCCTACTTCCTCACAATAAGGGAAGTAATTCTCGGCTTTAACGCCACGCTTGCAGATAACTTTGCGCTCCGGCTTGTGAATGACCTGAATGAATACGTTGTTTGTGTTTTTCATAACCGTAATATCCTTTCTGAGGGCACGAAATTTTGCACCGTAAGGGACAAACAGCGCAATGGGAACAGGATCGGCGGCATAGGTGCTTGGACACATTCCAAACTCACGGGTAAAGGCACGGGTAAATCCGTCCACACTTCCAAAGCCCAGATCAAAAGCGGTATCGATCATACGGGTATGCTCATTTTTGATCCTTAGAGCGGCTTTTGCCAACCGTAGCCGACGGATGTAATCTGCCGGCGTCAACCCGGTATATTCCTGAAACAGCCTATAAGAATACCACGGCGAAAACAAAGAAACATTGCTAAGCTCCGACAGCCCGATCTTTTCGTCCAGATGTTCTTCAATGTAGTCCTGCATCCGCTGCACTGCCAAAATCTGTTCTTTCACGCTGTTCACCTCCTCGCGTTTCCAATACTATTTTACTATTTTTCAGGAAAAATCTCTCGACCATTTTTGCTGACTTCTTTACGGTTCTGCTGCCATGTTCGATTACGCAATTCTATATACCCCGGACACTGAAATATTCAAAGAAAACACAAAATCCGTAAGACTATTTCTCGGAGATCGGTTGATTTTATTTTTCGCCTTATTCCGCATAAAAAAGGGCGGTTTTTTCACCACCCTTGGATTTATTTGTCTTTGCTTTGGAAATTTCGGGGCTGCCGCTTTTGCGACAGCCCCGTTCTTCAGTTATTATGTGAGCCTTGTCAGCGGTGAACTTACGCGCTGTAGACGCTGACGGACTTCTTGCCGCCTGCGATATGCTCGAACTTGACAACGCCGTCGATCAGAGCAAAGAGGGTGTCGTCGCTGCCGATTCCGACATTATTGCCGGGATGAACAGAAGTGCCTCTCTGTCTTACGATGATGTTGCCGGCCTTTACAGCCTGTCCGTCGGACTTCTTGACGCCGAGACGCTTAGCTTCGCTGTCGCGGCCGTTCTTGGTGGAACCGACGCCCTTCTTATGAGCGAAGAACTGTAAGCTGAGCTTTAACATTTTGTTTACCTCCGTTACTTTTTTTGATGTTCAGATCAATTCCTCGACTACATCAACGTCGAGATAATCGTAGTAGTCCTCGATCATGTCGTTGAGCTGATAGTAGTAAGCCTGGATAAGTCCCGATACGGCGAAGCGCTTGCGCTCGTCCGACTCGTAGTCCGGGAGAGCTCCGTGCGCGATGAGCCTTATATCGGTGGTCTTTTCGTCGATGGTGTAATCGACGTCCGAGGCATAGGAGACCTCGATCGTGTTGATTATCAGCATGGTCATAGCCGAAAGCGCGGCGCAGAGCACGTCGTCGCCCGATTCGCCGTAGCCGGTGTGACCGTTCTCGGAAAAGCCGTAAAAGACGTTATCCCACTTGTAAAAGGTGATCTTTGTCATTGCCTTGCCTTAGCCGACGATCTTTTCGATCTGTACCTTGGTATAGGGCTGTCTGTGACCGATCTTCTTCTTCTCGTTCTTCTTGGACTTGTACTTGAGGATCTGGATCTTCTTGCCCTTGCCGTTCTTTACGACATTGGCTTCGACCGACGCGCCCTCGACATAAGGAGCGCCGACCTGGAACTTCTCTCCGTTCGAGAGAGCAAGAACCTTAAAAGTAACCTTTTCTCCGGCTTCAACCTCGAGCTTTTCGATGAAAATAACATCGCCCTCGTTGACCTTGTACTGCTTTCCGCCCGTTTCGATAACTGCGAACACGAAAAGCACCTCACTTTCTGAATGGCTTCATGCCATGAACTCGCTGATACGGCAGTCTCCCGAAAAATCCGGGCATACTTTTGAAACCGTATTTCAAGCGGCTCTTTATTATACCACATTTTCGCCCGGATGTCAAGGGCTTTATACGCGCAAATCAAACAAAATCCCGGCTTTTTGCCGGGATTTTGTCGATCATTCGGATACTATCTCCACATCTCCGATACCGAAGCGCGTCAGCTCGAAGCAGTTCGTCCAGCGACGGTCGGTATCGTTCAGAAGATGCTGCCAGCCCTCGAACGAAGTGTCAGCGCTGAGCCATGCCGCGTCGGGATTCTGATATCCGCCGCCGAAGTGATTTCCGATATCTCCTCTCGGACGGTGGAAGGGTCCGATAATGTTCCTCAGCGTCGTAAAGAGCTTGATCTCGAGGATATTTTCTCCGTCGCGCATCGCATCGGTGCAGTCGAGCTCTGCCGGAGCGCGGTTCAGGTCGCCGAGCCTTACGCCGTTGAGATAAGCCTCGCCTGCGCCGGCGTTCATAACTCCGACGCGGAGCCGAGCTTTGCCCGGCTTTCCGAGCGTGAAGCGCTTTCTGAGCGTCATCTCTCCGGCGAAGAACGGAAATCCGGCGGCTGTCAGCTCGCCGTCGCAGAGAATATCGTCCTTTGCCAGCACGAAATCCGGCTCGCAGACCGAGCAGCCGCTGCGTGAGCTTACCGTGGTCGTCCGAACCGTGAAATCGCCGAGCAGATACATTGGCTCGAGCTCCACGCCGAGCTGGGTCTCAAAGAGCGACGTGATCGAGCTCTTGAACTTTGAGAGCGGACAGAACTCGCGCTTTATCTCGAGAGTGTGAACTCCCGCCGTGAGCGAGCCGAGCTTTATCTTCTCGAACGCTTCCTCTAAGAAATAGCCGTCAGGCTCGCCAATCTCCCTGCCGTCGATGAATACCCGCTGTTCACGCGGCTCCTCGAGGGCGAGGGTCAGTCCGGAGAGGTCAGCCGCCGACCTGATCTCGCAGCGCAGAGTCAGCTCTCCATGATAGTCTGCGTCGGTCAGCAGCTTCTGGATTGCGACGGTCGGCAGCGGCTCGGAGAAGCTCTCGCCGTCGGTGCTGTAGGAAAAGCTCTCGAGCAGCAGCACGTTCGGCGTTTCCGGTACAGCCTGCCAGCCGTCGCCGAGCCCGAGCACCCGGACGGGCTTTGTTTCGGGTATGCCGATTGGCTCGCCGTCCTCGAGCGAGAGCATCAGACTGCCGCCGCAGTCGATACAGACCGGAATTTTCGTGACCCTGCCGTCGAACTCGGCGGGATAGGGCTTGATGCTGCCGTCAAAGCCGCAGCAGACGAACGCCGCGCGCTTTCCGTCGACCTCGAGCGTCGCCCGCGCATTGTGAGCGCAGTCGTCGTTATAGAGGAAGAAGCTCGTTCCGCTCTCGGTTACTCTGCGGTTGACGAGGATATTCTGCGCGCCGCTTCCGGTCAGGCGGTATGGAGTCCTGTCGGCTTCGAGCAGCCGTCCGAGCCCGATGAGATCGTCGGCGCAGAGCGCTCCGGGCAGTCCCGCGAGCCGCTCGCCGAGCTTTGCGTCGGGCAGACCGTCGAGCATCGAGGGCTTTTCGCCGAGGATTATCAGTCTGCCTCCTCCGGCGGTGAAATCCCGTAACAGCGACTCGAGCCCCGACGTTATTACCCCGAGATCGGGCAGGATCACCGTCGAATAGCTCATCTCGCCTACGATAAGCCTGCCGTCCTTTGCTTCGCCCAGGTCGCGCAGGGTCGCAAGGTCGCAGAGCTCGGGATCGCGGTGAATGTTTTTGAGGTACTTAAGAAGCAGATAGAGCTTGCGGTCATACGCCTCGGAGCCGCCCGCCGGAGTGTCGCCGAGCTTTCCGTGGTAGAGCATATATCCGGTCTCGAGCGGATGGACTATCGCGATGTCGCCCTCAGTTATGCCGTCGGAGATGAATTCGCCGACGCGGGCGCAGTAGTCGGTGATGTTCTTATATTTCGTCCAGAACGGCTGATAGTAGCTGATGTGCGGCGGGTAGGCGCGCTTTCCGCGTCCTCTGAGCGAGTAGAATATGCCGTGAACCGAGCGGTGGCTGATACCCATCGCCGCATAGGAGTCGAACATATTCAGCATATTCCTAAAGCCCATATTCTCGGTCGTAACGCCGTACATCTCGGCGAGAATGTGCTTCTGACCCGACTGGCGAGCCGCCGAGACGCACTGCATCGCGGTGTTGTAGAGAGTAAAATTCCAGTCGATTACTTCCGGGTCTCTCGGCTGGATCGGATCGTCCTCCCAGTTCATGGCTCCGCAGAGCACGTCTATGCCGGGAATGTCGAAATATTTGTAGTAGGGCATACAGGCTCCGGCGCGGCAGATCTGGGAGCTCAGCGTTTCCTCCATCATCAGATGACCCGAGAAAAGCAGGCCGTGAGCATTGCACCACGCGCGAACCTTCTTAAAATAGTTGTCCTCGAGCAGGTCGCGCAGCAGAACCCGATAGCGATAGCGGACAGTCTTTGCGTCGTCTGCGTCGAAAAAGAGCTTCCAGACCTCGTCCGCAAAATCTCCGCCGAACCTCTCGCGCCAGATTTCCTCGAGTCGCGGCGTAAAGGGAAGATACATTCCGTTGTAGCTCGGCTCGTCGACCCAGACCGAGAGGACAGTCTTTCCGAACTCGTCCGCAAAGTCAGCCCACATCTCCTCGTAGCTCTTTTTGAGATAATAATCGACCGCGTCGGGATCGAACATATCGAGGAAGGTCTTAGAGTTGTGCTCGACGAAGCAGTAGTCTCCGTGACGGCAGAAAATCCGCCGACCGTTCACGTCTCCCTCGCCGACCGGGAGTATGTAGCGCAGCGCGTGATCCTCGGGAAGTCCTACGACCGCCTCGGGCATATAGCCCGCCTGAAGAAAGACCTTCATGCCGTACTTTTTCGCGGTGTCGACGATGATGTGCATCTTGGACATGAAGTCCTGTCCGGGGTAGTCGGACTTGAGCCCGATATAGGTGCGGGCTATGAACGAGTGAACGCCCTTATCGTTCATCTCGCTTATCTGACGCTTTATTCCGTCCTCGGTGAGTCTGTCGTTGAGCATCCAGAAATCGGTGCCGCGGAAGATATCCTCGGGGTTCTTGAATTTATCGCGGTTCATTTTAGTTCCTCCGTGTATTTTATTGTTTAGATTATAGCTCATATTTCCGGATGTGTAAATAGAGAAATCGACCATTATAGCACAAATCGACCATCACATTCGGGATTGACTTTGACGGAAATTTATGCTATAATATTTTAATAAACATACCGGAAGGATCCTGAGAATGTCGGAAAGCAATAATATCCCGCAGATGCGCAGCTCGGATTATTTTGAGCCGGATACCGTGCGCATAACCGTCTGGACGAGCCAGCATCACGGAAAGGTCTGGCAGCACACGCACAATTTCTTTGAATTTGTTTATATCGACAGCGGCTTCTCGCTCCACTCCTACAACGGCAAGACCTCCGTCCTGACCGGGGGAGATCTGTTCGCGATCTACCCGGGAGACGTTCACTCCTACAGCCGGGCGTATCACACCGATCTCTACAACTGCCTTTTCTACCTTGAGGATCTGGGCAGCCTCAGGGACGAGGTGCTCCGGCTTCCGAACATCGACTGGGAGCATAAAAACAACGATACTCTGCCGATAATCCGCGTCGGGCTCGCGGAGCGGCGCGAGCTTGTCGGACTGCTTGAGCGTATGCGCTGGGAGCGGAGAAACAAGGCTCCGGGCTGGGAGCTGAATCTCAGGAGTATGCTGATAAACTTCCTCGTGACCTATTCGCGGCTCGTTTCCGAGTCAAAGGTCATGCAGGAGAGCGGTCAGACCTCCGAGCCGGTCATTACCGGAATACGTCCCGCCGACGAGTCTGTCTCAAAGCCGGGCGAGCTCTGTCCGGACGAGCGCGGCTACAGCGGGTATATCTACTCGGTGCTCAGATTCGTCGAGGAAAACTACGAAAAGGATATCTCCGGACGCGATATTGCCGAGGCAGCCGGGCTCTCGGGGGACTATCTGACAAAGCAGTTCAAGACGGTGATGTCGATGACTCCGGCGGAATACGTCCGGAAGTTCCGGATAGCCAAGTCGATGGATCTTCTGCGCACCACCGATATGTCGATAGCCGACATAGCCTCGGCGGTCGGTTTTGGGAACATCTCGCTCTACTCGCGGGTATTCAAGCAGATGATAGGCGTCTCGCCCGCGGCGTTCAGAAAGGAATAGCCGGACAGGCAGTCAAAAAATCGGAAAAAAATTCTCGGAAAACTCTTGACATATGTAGTAGAGTATGCTATAATGTAAGTGGAACAAACCATGACGGCGTCCGTCGGGCTCCTTATACCGCCGCCCGCCGTTTATAAGGAATGGAGAGGAACAAAATGTTAAGAAAGAAAGATTTCACTAAGCTTCCCGAATCCGAGCTCCAGATAATGCAGCTTATCTGGGATATGGACAAAAAAGGCGTAAAGGATATCCATGCCGGCGCGCTTCTCAACGCTTATCCCGAGCAGATCGGGCATCTTGCGCTGACCACTGTGCTGACGCTCATCACACGCCTTCAGAACAAGGGCTTTATCCGTCTCGAAAAGCACGGACGCGCAAACTGCGCCATAGTCCTCGCCGACGAGAACGAATACAAGCGCAAGGCAGCCGCTGACTTTGTGGCTACGGTCTATAAAAACAACACTAAGGGACTCATTTCCGCCCTCTACAGCGACGGTATCCTTTCCGAGGATGATATTGACGACCTGCGCCGGGAGATAGCTGAAGACAACAAGTAAAATCGGAGGCGGCGCTATGTTTGGCTTTGTTCTCAGCTTAGCTGTATTGTCCGCTATGTTTGCGCTTTTCGGCGCCGCGGCGATCCTTATCCGAAAGAGCCTTCTCAAGGGCAGAGAGGGTCTGATGTATCCGGTCTGGATATTCATTCTCGTGCTTTCGGTGCTGCCGCTGCGCGTCGACCTGACCGCCGCGGACGCCGGTCAGACCACAGAGCAGATCTCAGGTCACGACGTCGAAACTATCGGCGATACGGTCGGAGAGGACTTCTCCGACGCCCAGAGCACCGTCACTGTTATCAGACCACGGGGAGGGCTGAGCCTCACCGCCCGGTTAAGGCTCGCGCTAAATGAAATAGCCTGCAGATACGAGTTTATCTCCGCTGTGCTGTTCATAATCTGGATAGCCGGCGCGCTGGTGAGATTCACCGTGTCGATGAACGACTACCGTCAGGCAAAAAAGCTGCTCTATTGCAGCTCAGAGGAATGCGCCGATCCCAGATTCAGCGCCCTGCTCGACGAATGTCGACGGGACATCGGCTTCACCCGCCGGATAAGACTGCGGATGCTTGACAGCGCGGGGCTCTGCTCTCCCTGCGTCTGCGGCTGTATCGATCCCGTGCTCTACATCGAGCCGGGCTGCGAGTCGCTGTCAGACACCGAGCTGCGCTGCGTTTTGCTGCATGAGCTGACCCATATCCGCAGATGCGATATGCTGCTCAAGCTGTTCACACTGTTCGTGACGTCGGTACACTGGTTCAATCCCATGTCGGGAAAGGTGCTGAAATACGTCTACGAGGACTGTGAGCTCGCCTGCGACAGCAACGTGATCCGCACCTACGGAAGCAGCGTCAGCGGCGTTTATATGACCACAATACTCGATTTCGCGGAACGCTTTTCACAAAGGAACCGTCTCATCGGCCAGAGGAGCTTCGACGGAGGATTTTTCTTCGCAAAGAGCTCCAACGCCGCCTTTCTCAAAAGGAGATATGCCAATATGAAAAACTTCCGAAAGAGTCACGCCGTGATCGCCGTTATGGCGGCCTGCGCGGTCGCTATGGGCGCGGCGAACCTGTTTGCGCTCTCATCCTGCACCAGCATGGTTCCCGGACAATTCTCTGGGGCGCTCGAACTGTCGCCGTCGGTCGACCGGATGGTCAGAGCCTACTACGGGCTCAGCGAGGATGATTTCATCACCTCCGAGATGCTCGACGGCATAACCACTCTCACGATCAAGGCCGACAAGACCTACGACGGACATATTCTCGCCGACTTCACCGTCAACGGCGAGGAGGGCTATGCCCGCGCGGTACCTGCGCTTGCCCTGATGAATTACTGGGATTCCTGCATACAGCCCAAGGTCGAGGAGGCTGTCGATCTTTCCAACGAGACCTCCTACTATAACGACGACGGCAAGCTTATAAAGGCTGTATTCGGCGATAAGATATTCGCGTTCTACTGCCTTAAGGATCCCTACGATCCCGAATTGACCGAGCGCGCCGCTGAGGAGATCAAGCTGACCTATCCGGTCATACGCGAAAAGGGCTCGCTCTACATATTCGATCCCTACTCCTCCGAGCGGGAAATACAGACGATATACAGCTGCTTTGACGAAGCGGGACTGCTCGACCCGTGGGATATCGGCTCGGAAAGCTTTGACGCCTCCTGCCTGCAGTACTTCCGGAATCTCAGGGAAGTGACCTTTGTCGGCTTCAAGCCGGTCAACTACGATTTCCCCGCCGAAGTGACCGTCAACGAGGAGCCCTACGACGAGAACGCCGATTATTTCGTCTACATGGGAGAGCTCCTCGACCTTGCGGAGGATTCTCTCTACTCCGACCGCCTGTATATCGAGTATGAGCTTCCGGAGGACGGCTCGGAGCTGGCGATACCGGCGAACGATTCGCTGAACGCCGCTCTGCGCGAGTATTTCGCGATGGAGCAGTGGGATGAGTCGAAAACTCCGCTGACCTCAAAGGAGGCTGCACAGATAACCTCCGTCAAGGCTGAGATCGACCCTGACCTTACCGCGTCGATCCGAGCGGTCGATCCCGGGTTTTTCTCAAACGCCGTCTATGTGCGCTACACGATCAACGGCTTGAAGCTGCCGCTCATTCCGAAATATTACGACAAGCACGATTTTGACTCGCTGTTCGGCGGAGCGGTCGGCAAGGAATCGGTCGAGAATCTGATCCGCACCTACTACACCTATTCCAACGAAAAGGACTGCTATGTCCGCAGCGATACGATCCCGTCGGCTGCCGAGCGCGAGATCTTTGAAAAGTTCTTGCTGACGGCGCTCAACAAAGCCGCCGTCGTCGGTAAATATGACAGCGGAGCCTACGAGCTTCAGTTCCAGTCTCCGTCCGCAAGGATCAGCGGAATGCCCGCGCGCTTTATCGACTCGCCGTCCGATTTCGACGAGTCCGACCGCGAGCTTTTCAAAAATCTCACCGAGTGGGAGATAGATCTCAAGTAAAAACAAACACAAAAACGCCTTCGGGCGTTTTTGTTATATTTGCATATAAAATCGAAATATATTTGTTGACGCGGGCGGGATTCTGTGGTAGAATTAAGACAGAATAATTTTTCGGAGGTCACAACCATGGACGAAAAGCTGAAATCCCA
>CACXED010000221.1 GCA_902766575.1 uncultured Ruminococcus sp.
ATGCAGGCGGCGCAGTCGAGGGTCGGGAAGGTCTTGTCGAGCTGAGCCATCTTTCCGCCGATGGTCGGCTTTTTCTCGACGATATCCACCGGGAAGCCGGCGTCGGCGATGTCGAGCGCGGTCTGGATTCCGGCGATACCTCCTCCGATGACGAGCGCGCGCTTGGTGACCGGGCTTTCGCCGGGGGTCAGCGGAGCGTTGAGATTGACCTTGGCGACGGCAGCCTTGCCTAAGATTATCGCCTTGGGAGTTCCGATGAGCGGGTCTTTATGTACCCACGAGCACTGCTCGCGGATATTCGCGACCTCGAGCATATAGGAGTTGAGTCCGGCAGCGGCGACCGCGCGTCTGAATGTAGCCTCGTGCATACGCGGCGAGCAGGAGCAGACGACTACTCCGGTGAGCTTGTGCTCGGCGATGGCGTTCTTGATGAGATCCTGTCCCGCCTGAGAGCACATATACTGATAATCGGTGGAGAATACCACTCCCGGCTCGTTGGCGAGAGCCGCGGCGACGGCCTTGACGTCGACCGTTCCGGCGATATTTGTGCCGCAGTGGCACACGAATACTCCGATTCTTTGCATTGTGATTTCTCCTCCTTACTTTGAATATTTTCTTAAAGCCGCCATCAGAAGCTGCTGAGGGGTATCCTCGTCTATCAGCGCGGGGATATCGTCAGGCGGCAGATGGTTTGCGCCCTTTTCGCGGACGGCGAGCGTGCGCAGCGAGTCGATGAGCTTTGCCGGCTCTACTCCGCGCGGGCAGCGCTCGACGCAGGCGAAGCAGGTCAGGCATTTGTAGATCGACTTTGAAGCGAGCAGCCTGTCGATCTCGCCCTTTTCGACCATGTAGACGAACTGATGCGGATGATACTCCATCTCGTCGTAGCTCGGGCAGGTCGCGGAGCATTTGCCGCAGCGCATACATTTGAGCGGTTCAACGCCGCTCATACGGAGAAGCTGCTCTTTTTTGAGATTATTGTTCATGCTTCCTCCTTGAGTCCGAGAGCCTCGGCAAGAAGCTCGGTGAAGTATACGACGGGTATCGGGCTGCCGTTCTTAATAAGATTGTAGCGGCAGAGCGGGCAGGCGGTGACTATCATGTCCGCGCCGCGGTTCACCGCGTTCTCGCAGACGGCGTTGGAGCGCTTCTTAGCCGCCTTTGCGTCCTCGAGGGCGATATAACCGCCGCAGCACTCGTTTCGCAGCTGCCACGAGACCGGCTCAGCTCCGAGCGCGCGGATGAAGTTCTCGAGAATCGTCGGATTTTCGGGATCGTCGAACCCGAGCACATTCGCGGGACGCAGCAGCAGACAGCCGTAGTAAGCGGCGATCTTCTTTCCGGCGAGCGGCTTTACGACCTTTTTCGCGAGCTCGTCGAAGCCGATCTCGTCGCGCAGCACCTCGAGGTAGTGGAGCACCTCGGTCTCGCCGTTGTAGGCGGTCGGAGTCTTGTCCTGAGCGAGGTAATTGTTGACGCGCAGAGCAAAATCCGGCTCGGTTCTCATTTCATGGTTGGTCTGCTTTAAGACATTGTAGCAGGCGGAGCAGACCGCGACGAGCTTTTCGCCCTTATCGCGGGCGGCGATCAGCGCGCGCACCGACGGGAGCTTTGACGCTATCTCGTCCTTGGCGGTCTGGAATATCCCGCCGCAGCACTGCCAGTTTTCCGGCTCGGTGAGCGTGAAGCCGAGCGCTTCGGCGGAAACTCTCGCGTAGCGGTCGAGCTCCTTTGCCTTGTTGCGCAGCGTGCAGCCGGGGAAATATGTGTAATTCACGTTTTAACCTACCTTTCTTAGGCATTTAGTCAAAGCGGGTCAGACCATCTGCTCGGGATGGAATACCTCGTCGAACTTCTCGGGGGTCAAAAATCCTAGCGCGACACAGGCTTCCTTGAGCGAGATGCCCTCCTTGTAGGCTTTCTTAGCGGTCTTTGCGGCGTTCTCGTAGCCGATGTAGGGGTTGAGCGCGGTGACGAGCATCAGCGAGTTGTGGAGGTTGTCGTGCATCTTCTGCCGGTTTGCGGTGATTCCCGAAGCGCAGTTCTTGTTGAACGAGACTATCGCCTCGGCGAGGAGTCTTGCCGACTGGAGGAAGTTGTAAGCCGTAACGGGCATAAAGACGTTCAGCTCAAAGTTGCCCTGAGAAGCCGCCATGCCGACTGCTACGTCGTTGCCGATGACCTGAACCGCGACCATAGTCACAGCCTCGCACTGAGTCGGATTGACCTTGCCGGGCATGATCGACGAGCCGGGCTCGTTCTCGGGAATGTGGATCTCACCGAGTCCGAGACGCGGACCGGAAGCGAGCCAGCGGACGTCGTTGGCGATCTTCATCATATCGGCTGCGGCAGCCTTGATAGCGCCGTGAGCAAAGACTATCTCGTCCTTGGAGGTGAGCGCGTGGAACTTGTTCGGCGCGGTGACGAAGGGCTTTCCGGTGAGCTCGGCTATCTTTTCCGCGACGAGTTTGTCAAAGCCCCTTGGAGCGTTGAGCCCGGTTCCGACGGCGGTTCCGCCGAGCGCCAGCTCGCAGAGCGGCTTGACGGCGAGCTTCAGAAGCTCCACGTCGCGCTCGAGAGAGGTTCTCCAGCCCGAGATCTCCTGGCTGAACTTGATCGGCGTAGCGTCCTGGAGATGGGTGCGTCCCGACTTTACGACGTCGTCGTTTTCAGCCTCGAGGCGCTTGAAAGTGGCGATGAGCGTTTCGAGCGCGGGAATGAGCTTGTCCTCTATCGCGATGACCGCCGAGATGTGCATTGCGGTCGGGAAGGTGTCGTTTGAGGACTGGCTCATGTTGATGTCGTCGTTGGGATGAGTGAGCTCC
>CACXED010000222.1 GCA_902766575.1 uncultured Ruminococcus sp.
GCGCAGTTTGCGCAGTCGAGATCGATGAGTCTGTAGACCTTTTTCATAATGTAAACATTCCTTTCACGGCTTTTGCCGAAAATTTCTATTCGCTGATATGCTCGATTCCCATCGAGATTATCGTTCTGACGTGCTCGTCGGCGAGGGAGTAGTAGATATTCTTCCCGTCCCTGCGCGAGCGGATCAGCCTATTCTGGCGCAGCACTCTGAGCTGATGCGATATCGCCGACTGCGTCATTCCGAGCAGCGACGCGATATCGCAGACGCAGAGCTCTCCGCCGTACAGAACATAGAGTATCTTTATCCGCGTGCTGTCGCCGAAGATCTTGAACAGCTCCTCAAGCTCGTCGAGGGTGTCCTCGTCCGGTAGGCTGTCGGTGATCTCGGCCACCAGAGCCTCGTGTTCCTTACAGGGCTTTGAATCCATTGCCTGCATCCTTTCCGAGCGCGGGTTTATTCGAGTCTTATCGGCTCATCCGCGTTCATTCATTCATTTGAATCATTGTTCATGTGTTTATATTATACCACATTCCCGCCGAATGTCAAGTACCCGAGCCGAATTGCATAATATTTTCGTTGTTTCGCACTTATTTGTATATTTATACATATGGTTTTTCATTATTATATCCTAATCGTCAACAACCGTCAACATCGTTCCCGTATACGTGTATGCAGGAATAATTATCACGTCAAAAATGTATATTATTCGACATATTCCAACAATTGTCAAATTATCTGGTAAATTATTGTATATTTTGTATGCAAATCGAGGCTCTATAAATTATTTAATGTGCAGAGTGAGCAAAATCACTAAAAGGGCTTGAAAAATTCGGAATTTGATAGTATAATAATAGATGCCTTATTGTTCACGGGATAATCCTGCGATTTTGATAGGTCAGAATAAAGACCCGCTCTGGCGCATATCATCTTGTAAGCGAATAACCGCGACCATATCGCCCGCCTCACCGGAGTTTTGCTTTCGGATTCTCCGGCACTACGGCGGCAAGGCTCACGAAAGGAAGCAATCTTATGAATACTGAACCAGCAACGTCATATCCCGGCGCACCGATAGCTCTGTTCCCCGTCTTTGAAGGCGACTGTCTCATCCTTCGCCCCGGAGAGTCCATGTGGATCGACTGCGCTTACAGGCCTGTGTGTTCCGGTAGTCTGCCCTGCGAAATCAGCGCTGCTTCAAATCACTTCTCCGGCGATCTCATCGTCCGGACTCTCCCAAACGACACTTCCCCGCTCATTCTCCACCCTTCGATCATTCCGAACGGTGAGCGGCTCCGTGTCAGACTCACAAACCCGTCCCGTCAGGTCTGCGTACTTGTCAAGACGAGCTGCGACATTTCAAGCCGGCTCGGACACGGCATCTTCAGAAACGCCGCCGTGTTCCGGACGTCCAACCCAATCGCCAGCGTCTCTCTCATCGCCTCCGGCAGAGGCAGCGAAGGAGCGTGCGCGTCATGAATGATATGAAACATAGTTTTATGAAAAAATTCCATCGGTCGTCGTTAACGGCGATCATAAGCGTCGCCGTCATGCTCGGCGTCATAACCTGCGTGATAGCCTCGGCTCCCAAGCCGGTGTCCGAGCCCGCCGATCCCGGGCTCTCGGACAGCGGAATAACTCGCATCGAGGTTCCGTCAAACGAAATCGATACATACGCGCGCCCTGCTCTGCTCGCCGAGGAAGAACCGGTGACGATACAATCGCCGGTATTTGCAACTCCCGAAACGGCCGACAGCTCCGACGACGAGCCGGAATCCGAGCCTGCTGTCGAAAGCGAGCTCCCCGCCGAGACCGCGGCGCCCGAAACGACAGCGCCCGAAACAGCCGCGCCCGAAACGACAGCGGCTCCCGAGCCTGAAACGGAGGTTATTGCCCCCGCTCCCGAGCCGGAAGAAACCACCGCAGCCGTCGTGACCGTCTCGCCCGAGCCCATAACCGAGCTCTACGCGGACAAGTATAAGGTCAAGGGCTACAAGATCGTGAAGCCCGGATTTGAGGTCAGTGAATATGAAATCAAGCTTGCCGCGACGGTGATTCAGCTCGAGGTCATGGGAAGCGGCTCGGAGCTCGACGCCTTTGAGGACACCACGGAGAAATACATCGAGATGCTGTCGGTAGCGGAGGTCATCCGCAATCGCGTCGACAGCGAGAAATTCCCGGATACCGTGGAGGAGGTCATTCTTCAAAAGGTCGGAAACGTGCCTCAGTTCTCCCCGCGCGAGACGCTTGAATATTACAGACAGTTCGTCACCAAGGGCGCTATGGCAGCCGCCAGAGAGGCGCTCGTCGTCGGCGTGATGGTCAAGCCCTCGAATCTCTGCTACTTCTGCGCGACGAGCATCAAGGCTCAGTTCGAGGAATGGAACGCCGCGGCGCTCGTGCCGGACGGCAAAGGCTCCTATGTCCAGTGGGATGGTCATCTGACCACATTCTATGCGGGTCACATCAACTCGGATAAATAAAAAATCACTGCCCTGCTTCGTAAAGAAGCAGGGCAGCTTTTTATCGTTACCGATCAGGTTTATTTGCTGTAGATGCAGTTTTTTGCGGCTTTGACAAGACCGATACGCTCGCTCATTTCAATTCCGAGCGGTGAATCCGCGTCCCAAACCGCGTTCGCGTTCCCGATTGACGCGCCGTCCCTGAGACACAGGTCGATCGCGAATTTCCAGATAAGCTCGACCGATCGGCTGAACAGATCGCTTCCCGTCTGAACAGACGTAAAGATCGCTCCGACGTCATATTTTCTGAGCTCGCGTATCGTGTCCAGAACCGGCATGGCGAGACAGAGCAGTTCCCCGTCGGCGAACAATCCGATCGGGCGCAGATTATCATTCCCCTTTTGTTCGAAGTGATTCTGAATTGCTCTGACATGGCGCTCGGAGCAGCAGCCCTTCTGTCTGAACGACCGGACGAAGGTCATATCCTGCGCGCCGAGCTCTCTGACGAGCATACCGTCGTATTCGGGGACAGAGATCTCAAGTCGCGGGTAGATCATATCATAGCCGCAGCGGCAGGTCAGACCGAGCCGCGCCGCCTTTGCGCCAAAGTCGTTCCATTCACGCTCGACAGGCTTGCGGACAGAGAATCTCGCGCAGCCCTTTTCGGATAAATATGTCAGATAGGCTATCGCGTCTGTCTCCTCGCCGCAGACAAGCGTTACCGCCGGCTCGACCGAATTATAGTCGGAAACATAGATGAAATGCCCGGGCTGTATTGGATCTCCGAGAGTGAGGATCTCGGTATCCGCCACGGTCATACCGATAATATCCTCCGCATAACTGAGCGGATTATGCGTGAAGCAGTAATCGAGCGCCGCGTCTATGTCGGCGATTTTCAGCTCGGGAAAGCAGTGTCTGAAATGACTGATCGCGATCCTGCCGGACAAATCGTGCCATGTTACGATTTGCTGTGAATATTTTCCCCTGTACTCTCCGGGAGAAACGCCGTAAAAATTTCTGAAAGCCCGGGAGTAGCTCTCGGGGCTCGCGTAGCCGAAGTCGAGCGCGATGTCGATGATCCTTCTATCGGTTCTGCGAAGCTCGAGCGCGCTCCTCGTCAGCTTATAGACCCGCGAGTACTCCACCGGACTATACCCGGTATGCAGTCTGAAGATCGCGTCGAAATAATTGAGCGAAAATCCCGCGCTGTCAGCGATGCTCTGAAGCGACAGATTTCCCTTCGGGTTCTGTTGGATATACCCGATGGCCCTGTCGATAAGTTCCTTGTTCTCCATGGTGGAACCTCCTTTCCGTGGAATATTATAGCATACTTTTACCGGGTCTGTCCTGACATATATTATTGAAAAAGAGCTGACATGAATATGATCATGCCAGCTCTTGAGTATAATTAATGTCTACTGATCAACCCAAAAAGTATTGCACCACTGGACATTTACGTCGATTTGTGGTA
>CACXED010000223.1 GCA_902766575.1 uncultured Ruminococcus sp.
ACGACCGGCGTTCCCTCGCAGAGCCCGGTATCGGCAGCGGCAGCCGAGGTGATCTTTCCGACGAAATCGGTCGGCTTTACGACCTGCGGGAGCTTTTCGATCGGGAAATCCAGCAGTCCGCAGAGCTCCTTTGACCACGAGAGCGTCGTGTAGTCGAAGAACATCGAGCCCTCAGCCTCGATATAGTCGGTGACATAATCTCCGCAGAGGCGGTGTCTGACGTAGTCCTTGGCGAACATGATATGCTCGACCCTGCCCCAGAGCTCGGGCTGATGCTTCTTAATCCACATGAGCTGCGGCAGCGTCCAGATGGTGTCGGGCTTGTGCAGAACGTGAGTGTAGATGAAATCGCCCCACTCGCGCTTGAGATACGCGACCTCCTCGGTCGAGCGCGAGTCGGTCCAGTATATCGACGGGCGGACGATATTGAAATCCTTATCGCAGAGGACGGCGGTATGCGTCGCAGCGTCGAGCGCGACTGCTTCGATATCCGAGGGCGAAACTCCCGACTTTTCGAGCGCGGCGGCGATATTGCGGCGCGTAGCGTCGTACCAGTCGTCGGGGTTCTGCTCAGCCATTCCGGGCGCGGGATAGGAGGTCGGATACTCGACGGTGTTCGTCGCGGCGATCTTCCCCTCCTCCGAAAGCAACGTAGCCTTTGAAGCTCCGCCGCCGAAGTCGATTCCGAGTATGTATTTCATATTAGCTTTTCTCCTTGAAAAACAGCGGAATACGCAGGGTCTGCATATTCCGCTTTGAATTATTTGATTTCGTCATAATGTCCGGCTTTTCCGGACAGACGAGCCTGCGGCGGGCAAGTCGGTCTCAAAGGCTGAGATATTTAACCGGAACGGCTTTGGTGAGCCACACGCCGTTGACAGATTGATAGAAATCATAGCCGTCCGCCTGCATCTGACCGGCATTTACCCTGTACACGACCGGCTTTCCGTGACGGCTTCCGACCTTTTTCGCGGTATCATAGTCGAAAGACAGATGCACATAAAGCCTCGACATCGGAAGCAGCCCCTGCGACGCGATAAGCTCCACAGACTTTTCTCCCGTACCGTGCCAGAGGATATCCGGCGGGAGCTTTTTCTCAAGCTCCACGTCCACCGGCACCGAATGTCCCTGATTTGCCCGGATCAGCGTTTTGTCGTCGTTGAAGGAATACCGCTGTTTTGCATCCTCGGCGACTATCCTTTCAAGCTCTGTCATATCAAAGGGCTGCTGTCTGCCGATACCGGCGATCAGCTCGTCCACATCAGCCCAGCCGTGCTCGTCAAGCGTGATGCCGATGATCTCCGGCTTGTGACGGAGGATCAGCGATATAAATTTGCCTGTACTCTTTTGACTCATAAGGCTATCGTCCTTTTTCTGCCAATCCGGCGGCTGACGATTCCGGGATCAGTAATTGACCTTATAGTTCTCGCCGAAGATAGCCGGAACCACGCCCTTAGCCTTGAGAGCCTCGTTGTCCTCGTGGCAGAAGATCCACTTGTTCTTGCGGAAAAGCAGCTTATCCTCGGGCTTGTTGTCAAGGTTGGTGTTCGTTCCCGCGGGAAGCACGACCACGCAGTTGAAGCCGGAATCGGCGACCTGACACGGGCAGAAATGCAGCGTGTCGGCATAGACCTCGATAGCCTCGCCCTCCGCGACGTAGAAAGCCACGACCTTCTTCGAGTCGAGCCTGCCGTCCTCGATATCGTCCAGCTTCGCGAGCAGCAGAACGAGATCGGTCGCGGCGACGTTGATCTCTGAGTTCTTGTGCCACTCGAGCGCGTTCAGATAGGAGTTGTAGCCCCAGCAGTTGCCGAGCTGAACCTCAAGCTCGCCGAAAAGCTCCTCCTTGATCATCGCGCGGATCGGCAGAGCCTCAAAGGACTCCACCGAGGGCATATATTTCGAGCCCTCAGCCGGAAATTCGAGCTTTCGAGCGGCGTCGGCTATCGTCGAGTAGTCCTGCTTAAGCACACAGCCGTAGCGCGCGAATTCAGGGTCGTTGACGCTGTAGAAGCGCAGTCCCGGATTCTTTTTTCTCAGATCCTCGAGTTTGTTCATTTGTTGAGCCATGCGTGCTCCTCATCGGTGGTCATGAAGAAGCCGCGATCCTTTCCTGCCATGATCCAGAGGTAGTAGTTGTCGTAGCCGGGAGCCGCGTGGAAGGGATGATATCCGCGCGGGATCTCTACGAAATCGCCCGACTTGACGACGTAGACCTCGTCGACGTCGCCCTCCATCGTGTAGACGCGCTGGATTCCGAAGCCTGCGGGATTCTTGAACTCGTAGTAGTAGATTTCCTCGGTCTCAGCCTCGGTAGGCATATTGTCGTCGTCGTGCTTGTGAGGCGGATAGCTTGCCCACTGACCACCCTTGACGAACGCCTCGCCGATGTAGAGCATCTCGGCGTCGGTGCGGTCGTCGAGAATGAAGTGAGCCTCGCGCTCCCAGCCGGGCTTGCCGAGATTCTTGATAACCACGTCCTCGGGATTGATGATAGCGGGCTTGAAGTCCTTGGTCGCGGGGGACTTGGAGACAGCGATCGAGACCTCGCCTACGCCGGTGACGGTGAAGGGAGTGTTTCTCGGGATGTAGATGCAGGTAGCCGGTCCGTCAAAGACGTCCTTGCGCTTGCCGGCGTTCTCGAAGCAGAAGCCCTCGCCCTTGACTGTGCACTTTCCGCCGAGGATAACGAGAGCGTACTCCTTGTTCTCCTCGCGGTAAGCCTTGGTCTGACCGTCTGCGAGACGGAGCATATCCATCTCGACCTTTTTGCAGGCGCACTCGCCCGCCTTGTAGATCTCGGATTTTCCGAATTTCTTAGTCCATGTTTTCTTAAAATTCATCGTAACCGTTCTCCTTTAAGATATTTATTACCTCGTCATAGGTGGGAACCGCGGCTCTCGCGCCGACTCTCATACATTTGAGAGACGAGGTCGCGCTGGCGAACATCGCGCATTTTCTGTAGTCCCAGCCCTGAGTCATAGCGAAAGCGAAAGCTCCGTGGAATACGTCGCCCGCGCCGTTGGAATCGACGACGGGAGTGTCGATTATGCCGTAGGAGGTCAGCTCGCCGTCGTAGACGATGCCTCCGCGCTTGCCCTGAGTGATGACCACGACCTCGGGATGATAGGTGTCAAAGAGCTTCTTCGCTGCGTCGGCGGCGTTGTCGCAGCCGGTGTGACCGAGCGAATACTCCTCCGAGGGGATGAGTATATCGACGTGCGGAAGCAGGCGCTCGATGCCCTGATAGAGCCCGCCTGCGTCGTAGAGCACCTTTCCTCCGGCAGCGCGGATAGTCTTTGCGCCGTCGATAGCGGCTTCGAGCTCGTTGCCGTCTACCATCAGGATGTCAGAAGCGGCGACAGCGGCTTTCTGAGCCATGTCGAGCGCGAGCGGCGGCTTGTTTCCGCGGTGGAACACGCAGGTGCGGGTCTTGGCCTTCGCGCTGAGCAGCACGAACGAGCAGAAGGACTCGCAGTCCGGCTCGACCGAGACATATTCGGTTCCTACTCCCCACTTTGCGAAATCGCGGAGCAGATACTGACCGCGGTCGTCTCCGGCGACGCTGCCGATGAAGTCGACCTTGACTCCGAGACCCGCGCCGAGCTTTGCCGCGGCGACGAGTCCGGTAGCGGTAGGGCCTCCTCCGACCGACTTTATCTCGTCAGCCTTGAGCTTGGTGTCCTCGGTCGGATATTCGGGGAGCATGATCAATGTATCGAATACATTGGCTCCTATACCTGTAATCTTTTTCATAATTATTCAGCCTTGCCGTCAGCGCCGAGGAGCTTTATCTTTTCCTCCGCGAACGCCTTGACGTTCTGGATCGAGTCCTTCATAAAGAGGTCGATGGCGATAAGGCTTCTCGAGGTCTCAAAGACCTTGTCGAGGAAGGAGTAGCAGACGTCGGTGCCGAAGTTGATCTTGCGGATGCCGGCCTTGACTGCCGCCTGGATCTGATCGTCCGGAACTCCCGAGCCGCCGTGAAGCACGAGCGAGACCTTCGGGTTAGCCGCATGGATCTCTGCGATGCGGTCGATATCGAGCTTCGGAGCCTTCTTGTAGTGACCGTGAGCCGTTCCGACCATGACTGCGAGCGCTCTGACTCCGCTTCCCTCAGCGAAAGCCGTAGCCTCCTCGACGGTGGTGGAAGCCGAAAGGTTGTCCTCGTTGGCTGCGGAGCCGACGTGACCGATCTCGCCCTCGACCTGGATACCGTTGTAGCCGCAGAGCTCGACGATCTGCTTGGTGATCGCGATGTTCTCCTCGATCGGCTTGGTGGAAGCGTCGATCATGATTCCGGTTGCGCCGTAGCGGATAGCGCGCATGACCTCCTTGTCGCTCGCGCCGTGGTCGAGATGGAAGCAGACCGGAACGGTAGCCTTCTTTGCAGCGGCGAGGATGATCGGAGAGAGGTAATAGCCCTCCTCGTTAGCCGCGAGACGCGAATAGAACTGGAGAATCACCGGCGCGCGGAGCTCCTCAGCGGCGGAGATGATGCCCATAACCGTCTCCATGTTGTAGACGTTGAACGCCGGGATAGCGAAACCGCCCTTGTCGGCGAGAGAAAGCACTTCATCAAAGGAAACTAACATAGATTTAATCCTTTCGTTTAACTCATATAAACAGACTGTCCCGCGCCGGATTCCCCGGCGCGGTCTGTCAGATTATTCCATTAAAGCGCGGCGAGAATGAGCTCCGGAACCGACATGATCTCCATATCGTCGGGCTTCTCGGCTGCGAGAGCGGCGTACTCGGACGGGCTTGCGACGACGAGCAGCTTTGCTCCGACGTGCGAGGCGTTCGTCCAGCGGTTCTTGGCGACGAGCGAGATAACGCCGGGCAGATACTCGGCCATCAGCGTATTACCGCCCCAGATGAGCTCCTTGCGGTTGAGAAGCATCTCGTGAAGCTCGGTGCAGGCGTTCATGAATACGCGGGGCTC
>CACXED010000224.1 GCA_902766575.1 uncultured Ruminococcus sp.
CTGACAGAAGTGAGGTGTCCGGGACGGAGAACAACATCGATGTTGACGTTGAGCCGCTCCTCGACCGAACGGAAGCTGTCAAAAATAGCGTCGTCAACGATATCGCCGGTTGATTCCTCGACCCAGAACTCGTTTCCAACCTCCTCGCGGTAGAGGAAGGTCACGGTCTCTTTGTTGAAGTCAAGATTTGACGGCAGATCGTCGCCATAGGGACTTTCAGTCTCGGCGGGAGTGGTTGAAGTCGGTTCTGTGACTTCTGACGGCGCTTTTTCGCCGCCGCAGGAGAGCGTTCCGGTCGCCGCAAGCGCCAGAACGAGCAGGAGCAGGACTGTGCGTTTCATTTGTTTACCTCACTTTTTATTGAATTTTGTTGTAAGCTGTCAGCCTATGAACACATCGTTTTCCGCGCCGCAGGTGTGGACGATAGTTTTCAGCAGCTCGACCTCGTAGTCGTAGCTCATGAGCATCTCAGCCTCGCCGCGAACCATCTTTGCGAAATGCTCGAGCATCGGATAGTAGCGGTTGTAGGGCTCGGTCTTGAAATGCTCCGCGCAGCCCGACCAGTTGAACACCTTGGGATTGCTTGCCGAGGTGACGTTCATTTCGGTCGTCTGATTGCCGTTTTCGACGAGGATTTCCCACGGCTTAATCTCGATAGTGCCTTTGGTGCCGCTGATGACGAGCTGACGGCGGTCGAAGCCGTTGCACTCGCTCGAGCAGGTCTTGATGAACGAGAGACCGCGGTCGTATTTGAATACCGCGAAGCCGTAATCGACCTCGGTAAGCCCGTCGTTTCCGGTGGACAGCGACATGGGCAGAATTTCCTTGGGGAATCCCATAAACTGGCAGACCATATCGACGAGATGACAGCCGAGGAAGAACATCGGCCCGCCGATGTAGCGTCCGAGCCAGATACGCTTATCCTTGGGATGACGGCTCGACATCTGCGCCTCGACCGAGAAGATATCGCCGAGTTCGCCGTTTTTCACAAGCTCCTTAGCTTTGATAACCATCGGATTGTAGCGGTACATATAGCCGATTTCGACCGGGAGCTGCTTTTCCTTCATAATCGACATGAACTTCTCAAAGCGCGGGATATCTGCGCTGCCCGGCTTGTCGAGGAATACCGGAATTCCTTTCTCGGCGAATTTCAGCGCGTAGCCGACTTCATATTCCTTTCCGGCTTCGATGACGACGGCTTCGAGGTCGTCCATCGCGAGCAGCTCGTCGAGCGAATACTCGCGATAGCCCTCGTAGGGCTTGAGATTTTTCGTCCTGTCGAGATCGCAGACGCCGACGATATCGAAAACCTCGGGGTGAGCCTTCATCTGGTTGAAGTTAGGCTCGGTGTGATCGTGCTTGTTTCCGATGAGAGCGGTTTTAACAGGTTTCATTTTAATTTCCTCCAGTCAAACTGAGTTACCGGGAATGATTTTTCGTTGCAGAGGCGGGTGTAGACCTCGGGAGCTTCCTCGGGCGAGCGGGTGTCCTCAACCATGGAAGCGAGGTCGATTCTGCCGCCGTCGACGAGCTTTATTAGCGCGAGCGCGTCGTCGCGCTCAGTCCACCAGCCGGGAGAGGACTCGCCGTTAGGACGGGCATTCGTGTGCGCTCCGACGAGCGTTATGCCCGGGCCGTGAACCTTGCGGTAGTAGTCGATTGTGAAGTCCGAGTGCCTTGTGCAGCCGAGCAGAGCCACTCTGCCGAATCTCGCCATGCAGTCGAGCACCATGTCGAGCGCTTTTCCGTTGCCTGTGACCTCGATTGCGACCTTGGCGCCGCCGTTTGTCAGCGACTTGACGGTCGACGTGAAATTGTCTGCGAACGGATCGAGCGCGTAGTCAGCGCCGAACTTGAGTGCCTGCGCACGGCGGGCTTCGTCAGGGTCGACGGCGATCACCGGAGCTGCTCCGGCGGCGCGGAGAAGCTGAACGGCGGTCAGTCCGAGCACTCCGAGTCCCATGACTATCGCGGACTCGCCGATCTCGGTGCGGCACTTTCTGACCGCGGCGAGAGGGAAGGTAGCGATATGTATCAGCGCTCCGGCGCTGTCGGAGATATTCTCGGGGAGCTTGTATATCTGTCTGAACGGCAGCGAGACGTACTGCGCGTGAGTTGTCCAGGACATCGCGACGCGGTCGCCGGGCTTAAGGTCGGTATTGCCCTCGCCGACCTCCTCGATAATGCCGCAGGAGGAATAACCGGCATAGCGCGGGAACTGGATGTTCTTTACCGCTTCTTCAAGCGGAACGACATAGCTGACGGTAGGCTCGCCGGAGACGTTAGCGCGCTCGGTACCGCTCGAAATCGACGAGACGAGTAGTCTGACTACCGCGTGACCGGGGGAGACGCGGGGCTTATCGCAGTCGAGAAGCTCGGCTGTCCCGGGAGATGTGAAAACTATTCTTTTCAAAATTTATCATCCTTTCAAAGAAAAAATTGTTGATATAACTATTATACACCCTTGACAGTAATTTGAAAATATGCTATACTGTAAAAAACATGAACAATACTGCAAAAATATGAGGGCGAAAATGAAAGACCTGATTTTTGACAAATCGATTTACTTCAATAAATGTACATGCTTTCAGGGGCATCATACCGACTCAATGTCCGGCGCGGTCTACAATTATCTCGCGCTGATGCACAAGGGCTTCGGACGTTTCATCGGCGAGGGCTATGACGTCGAGTTTGGTCCCGGAGATATGTATTTTGTTCCGATCGGATACAGATATCACTCCTACTGGCGCGGCGAAGGCGAGATAGTCTGGGACAGCTTTGCGTTCCGATGGTTTCCGACCGAGCAGCGCTATCCGGTGCAGAGGCTCGAACCGGACGCGGAGCAGCTCGCGGTTTACAAAAAGCTCGCCGAGCTTCACCGCGTGGACTGCTCGACGATCGGAATGTTTTATTCGCTGCTCGGTTCTCTGCTGTCGAAAATGAAGCCTTGTAAGGAAACCGAGCACAGTATCATCGCCGACCGCGCAAAGGAAATTATGCGTTCTTCGCCCTCGCTGCCGATAAGTGAAGTCGCAAGGCGGCTCGGCGTCAGCGAATCTGGGCTTTACGCCGAGTTCCGGCGACTCGGAACTACTCCGGTCAGCGAACGCTTAAAGCAGATGTGCGACCACGCGGTCGAGCTGCTGGTAACGACCGATTTCACAGTCGAGGAAATCAGCGAGCACTGCGGCTTTGGCTCATCCACATATTTCTATCGTGTTCTCAAGCGTCTTACCGGAAAGACCACGCGCGATATCCGCCGCACTCACAGTCAGGTTCTGTGACCTCGCCGAAGAAAAAACAGGGGCTGCTTTTGGCAGTCCCTGTGAATATTTTACAGTTTTTCAAATGCCTTTGCTCCGGAATTTTTCAGCCAGCCGAGCAGCAGCGCTGATAGAGCGGCTATGATTACAGCCGCCGCTGCGAGATATGCGGTCAGCCCTATTCTCCAGCCGAACGCGAAGTAGAGTCCTCCTATCAGCATCGCGACTCCCAATCCTCCGAACAGCGCGATAAAGACCGACATACTCTGCTTTATCGGCATGATCTCGTTTGTCCAGTGCAGGCTCGGGAACCTGATTCCCAAAAACAGGTCAACACAGGACATGAACACCACATAGAGTATCACGACGATCAGAGCGAGCAGCTTTTCGGCTAAGTTCCCGCCAAAGCAGGGCATTATGCAGAGCATACATATCATCGCCGGAATAATTGTGAGCAGCAGCTGCATTTTGAGCTTTGCCTCGAGCACCTGCCACCCGGTCACGGGGAGCGACTGCTTGATCCAGAGGCTCTTTCCCTCGAGCGAGACCGACGGAGCCGCCATATCGTTCATCGAAGCCATAAGGCAGACTGCCGCTATCATTATTATCTGCGTACATCCGGCGCGCTCTCCTCCGAACATCGATTCAAAAATCGCCGCAAGTTCTTCGCCCTTTATCAGCATCGCGATCCCGGCAGCCGGCAGCATTATAGCTCCGAGTCCGCAGTTGAGCATATAGTTCGCGTTTGAGGTGAAGCGGGTCAGCTCGTTTTTGAGCAGCGACTGACCGACGCTGAGCTGCTCTGCGCTGCGCATAGCTTTGACGCGCCGGGTACCGTTTCCGGTAGACGTCGCGAGCTTAATGAAGCTCTTGGAGAGCATCAGATAGGTTAGTCCTGTGAGCGCGAGTATCAGCAGAATCACGAGGAGAAGCGGCAGTATATCGCCCTCTCCGGCTCTGCCAAGCAGGTACAGGAAATAAGCCTTGCCCTTGATTTCCTCGCCATAGAGCGCGGCGTTGGCGACCAGCTCCTGAATCCAGCTCTGCGCCTTGAAGTAGATAAGATAATAGCCTGCGATAAACGCGAGCGATATCAGCACGGTAATATAGCTCTTGTTTTTCAGCTTCTGGCTGATCTTAGCGACCACCCAGCCGAGCAGGCAGGAAAGGATAGCTACGAATACGGAGATCAGCAGCACGTTCATCAGCCCGCCGACGATAGCCTTAAAGCTGAAGTTGAAGATCAGGTAAACGACCGCTGACGGAATACTCACGACGGCGGAGTAGAGAAGTCCCATCAGGTAAACTCCGGCGAGACGCGAGAGTATTATCGCTCCGACCGGAATCGGCAGCGAAAGCAGCAGATCGTTGTCCTTTGCGAGATAGAGTCCCGAGTAGGTCGAGAAAACGCTTCCGAACACTCCGAGAAAGATCGCTATCATTCCGGTCAGAAGATAGTACAGCCAGCCCATCCCCGCTTCGCTGAGCGGCTCGCAGAGCAGCAGCGCGAGGAAGGTGAACATCCCGCCGAGGATACCGACCATCAGCAAAATGTAGAGCAGGAAATAGAGCAGCGTCGAGGTTTTCGAGCGGCGCGTATTCTTTTTCGCGTCGTAGAAATAGCTGCGGAATATCTCGGCGAGCTGCTTTTTGATAAGTAGCTTCAGCATCATTTTTCCACGCCCTCGCCTTCAAGCTCAAGGAATACCTCCTCAAGGCTGTCGTCGCCCTTGACCTCGTCCATCGTACCGGAGCGGATCAGGCTTCCAGCTTTGATTATCGCGACCTTATCGCAGAGCTTTTCTGCGACCTCAAGCACATGGGTGGAGAAGAATATCGCTCCGCCGCCTGTGCAGACCTCGCGCATCATGCCCTTGAGGAGATGCGACGCTTTCGGGTCGAGACCGACAAAGGGCTCGTCCATGATTATCAGCTTCGGCTCGTGGATCCACGCGGAGATAATCGCGAGCTTCTGTTTCATTCCGTGGGAGTAGGCGGCGATCGACTGATTAAGATCCTTGGTGAGCTCAAACAGATCGGCGTAGCGCTCGATGCGGCTTTTGCGGTCGGCGGCGCTGACGCCGAAGATATCGGCGATGAAATTGAGATAGCCGATACCGGTCATGAACTCGTAGAGATCGGGATTATCCGGGATGTAAGCGATCTGCTTCTTGCAGGCGAGCGGCTCGTCCTTGACCGACTTTCCGCCGATGAGGATCTCTCCCGAGTCAAAGTCGAGTATCCCGGCTACCGATTTGAGCGTCGTGGTCTTGCCCGCGCCGTTGTGGCCGATGAAGCCGTAGATCTCTCCGGGAGCGATGTGGAGCGTTAAATCGTCGACGGCTCTTTTTTCGCCGTAGACCTTGGTGAGATGATTTATCTGAAGCATAGTCAGACCTCCGTTGGACGCGCTGACAGATAAGTGTCATTTTCCGCGCCGATGTTTATTTTGCTTTGATATCATAATGATATCACATTGTAAGCGGTTTGTCAAGTACCTGTTGGAAAATTTTTCGAAAAAAACAAAATTCCCGCCCGGACAGCGGGCGGGAAAATTCGGTTTTACGCGAGGATAACGACGGGAACAAGTCCGGCGGTCGGACGGTCGGGAGCGGTAATCTCAAGGATAAGGCGGTTGGTCGGTTCGATCTCGCTTCCGGCGGTGATGACAGCCTCGAGCTCGAGTACCGGAGCGGTGTATCTCGACGCCGCCTGAAGCACATAGTCGTTCTTCAGTCCCGAGACGCTCCAGCCCTCGGGCAGATGCCACTTGAAGTGCATATGCTTCGGAATATTACCGACGCTGAGGTTGTTATGTATTACAAGCTTGATTTTTGTCGTGCCGTCAGCCGAGATGACCGGTCCGTCGGGATAGATCACGCGGCAGTCAGCCCAGACAAAGCTCGTAAGCGTCGAGTTTCCGGGAATTGCGATGAGCGAGTTCGCAAACGAGCTGTCCCAGTATCTGTTCACGTCAGCCTCGGGGATATCGTCGGCGTCGGCGAGGTAAACTCCCGCGTTGTTCGCCTTGAGCATGACCGGAATCATGTTATAGACGCGGTCGGTGAGCGCCGTGCAGGTGGTCGGGATTCCGTATAGCGTTCCTCTGTCGATTGCAACCGAGACGATGTTGTCTCCGAGGTAAGCGCTCCAGTCCTTCGGGATTCCGGCGGTGCCGTTGAGGATTCCGAAGATCGAGCCGAGCGTAGCGCCGGTGCAGTCGGTGTCGTCTCCGCAGTCGATAGCGTAGATCATCGACTTCTTGAAATCTCCGTCGCCGTAGAGCAGTCCGAGCATCGCGAACGCGACGTTAGCCGGAGCCTGGAACCAGCCGAGATCAGCGCAGTCGTCGACGATGAGCTGACGCGCGGTCTTC
>CACXED010000225.1 GCA_902766575.1 uncultured Ruminococcus sp.
AAGCGCGAACCCCCGCGGGAAATAAAGGATCTCCGCGATATGGTGCAGACCTCAGCCGCGTTTTTTTTTTTTTTTTATCTGTATGTCTATAAGGAAGACAAGCAGGAAATCCATTTCTCCTACAACCGTCTCCGCGACGAGGTCGAGCAGTTCGGAACTGCGCTCGACGTCCTTGGGATACGCGGCGAACACGTCGCGCTTATCTCGCATACCTCGGCAAAGGTGACTGTCGCCTACCTCGGAACGGTCAACTCCACCGGCGTGATAGTGCCGATCGACCGCGAGGTCTCGCCCGAGCAGATCGTCAACTTCATCAACCGCGCCGAGTGCAAAGCGGTCGTCTACGAGCCGGAGCTCAACGGCGTGCTCACCGCAGCGGCGGATAAAATGCCCGGAGTGCGCTTCTATATCCCTATGAAGGGCGAGGACAGCGTCGACTCCTCCCTGCCCGCAAATCCGCAGGTGCTTCCCTGGGACGATATGCTCGCCCTCGGAAAGCAGGCGCTTGACAATCATAACAATAATTATTACCTCGGCGTACTCGATCAGGAAAAGCTCTGCGCGATAATCTTCACCTCCGGCACTACCGGCACCGCAAAGGGCGTTATGCTCTGCATGAAGAATCTGGTCGCGGCGGCATGGGCGTCCTGCAAGATCGTTCCCTACGACTCAAAGACGAGGATCGTCTCGGTACTGCCGCAGCACCACACCTATGAAATGACCTGCACGCACCTCGCCGTTATAAATCTCGGCGCATCGGTCTACATCAACGACAGCCTTAAGTATGTGCAGCGCAATATTCAGAACTACAAGCCCAACGCTCTCGTGCTCGTTCCGCTTTTCCTCGAGACCTTCTACAAAAAGATCTGGGAAAATATCCGCAAAAAGGGCATCGAAAAGAAGGTCCGCACCGCGATGAAGCTCAGCAATATCCTGCTGAAGCTCGGTATCGACCTCAGAAGGAAATTATTCAAGGAGATCCTCGACGCTTTCGGCGGAGAGGTTCAGACCATAATCTGCGGAGGCGCGCCGATCAGCCCGCAGATACTCCGCGATCTCTACTCCTTCGGCATCGTGGTCTTTGAGGGCTACGGCATCACCGAATGTTCGCCGCTCGTCTCCTGCAATCCATATACCAGAGAGCCGAAATTCGGCTCGGTCGGAGTCGCGGTCGAAGCCTGCCGCGTCAGGATCGACAAGGATCCCGCCGACGAATACGGCGAGATCGTCGTCAAGGGCGACAACGTCATGCTCGGATATTACAAGGATGAGGAAAATACCAAAAAAGCCTTCACCCATGACATGAAGAACTTTGACAACAACTACTGGTTCAGAACGGGCGACATCGGATACATCGACGACGACGGCTATATCTACATCACCGGACGCAAAAAGAACGTCATTATCCTCTCCAACGGCAAAAACGTATTCCCGGAGGAGCTGGAGGAGCATCTCTCGCACTCGGATATCATCGCCGAGTCGATCATCGTCGGCAGAAAGCAGGACAACGGCGAGACGGCTATCACGGCGCTCATACATCCAAACTACGACCTGCTCGAGGGCAAATCCGACGCGGAGGTCGAAGCCGCTGTCCGCGAGGCTGTCAACCAGATCAACCGGACGCTCCCGTCCTTCAAGCACATGACCGAGGTCGAGATCATGAAGGACGAATTTGAAAAGACCACGACCAAGAAGATCAAGCGCTTCCTTTACGAAAAGAAATAATTTATCGGAGGATTGATACCAATGTACGAACAATTCAAAAACATTCTTGTCGACGAGCTTTCGATCGACCCTGATCAGATCTCGATGGACGCCGAGCTCGCAAAGGATCTCGGCATCAACTCGCTCGAGCTTGCCGATCTCGCGCTTCTCTGCGAGGATAAGCTCGGAGTCGAGATCGACGACAAGCAGCTCTCCAAGTTTATCAGAGTCGGCGACGTTGTAAACTACTTACAGTCTCTTGAATAAGCTCACCGCGCGGGAGCGACTAACCGCTCCCGTCGGCTTTTGAGGTTCGGGCTGATCTTTTGCTAAAATTGAATACTTCTGTCGAAAGGATACTCTGATTTCCAAAATGAAAAATGTCGTCTCCAAGACCTTCGCGGAGATCGTTCTGAGTTCCATGAGCGGCTCAAGATTCGCCGCTGAGGAGGAGTTTATCCAGCACGGCAGCACCTCATGCCTGCTTCACAGCATAGCGGTGGCTTATTTTTGCTACCGCGTCGCGAAAAAACTGGGATTTATTGATTTCAGGTTAAACGAGCTCGTCAGAGGTGCGCTTCTGCACGATTATTTTCTTTACGACTGGCACAATACAGTCCCAAAGAACGGTCTCCACGGCTTTTCGCACCCTTTCACGGCTTTTTACAACGCGCTTTTCGACTTTGAGCTTTCAGACGTCGAGCGCGATATCATCACCCGGCATATGTTCCCGCTCGTACCGCTGATTCCGCTTTATAAGGAGAGCCACCTCGTCTCACTGATCGATAAGCTCTGCTCGCTTTACGAGGTCTTTGCGCGCGACCCGTACAATATCCCCGAAATCCGTCTCGCGCACAGTATGGTGCTTGCAAAGCCAGTTGCTGTAAAAGCAGCTTTCTGACAGACTCTCACGGTTTTGTAAATCCGTGAGAGTTTTTTTGCAAAAACTATTGCCAAATCGTGAAATATATGCTACAATATTATAAGAAACTTTTGAAGAAAGGCTAATTCACTTATGGAAAGAGAAAAATTCGGTTCGCGACTCGGATTCATACTGATATCCGCGGGCTGCGCCATCGGACTTGGCAACGTCTACCGCTTCCCTATCATCACCGGCGCTTATGGAGGAGCGGCGTTCGTGCTCGTTTACATCGCGTTTCTGATACTGCTCGGTCTGCCGGTCATGACGGTCGAGCTGACAGTCGGACGCGCGAGCCAGCGGTCGATCGCGACCTCCTTTGACGTGCTTGAAAAGAAAGGTCAGAAATGGCATTTCATGAAGTACCTCGGCATCGCGGGCAACTATCTGCTGATGATGTTCTACACCTGCATTTCGAGCTGGATGATCATCTACTTTGTTAAGTATCTCAGCGGCTCGATACTTGAATACCACGGCAGCGAGGAGCTTGGCGGCGTATTCGTCGACATGATCTCCAACACTGGACTGCTGACCGCGGCGACCTTTGCGGTGATACTGATCTGCTTTGCTATCTGCGCGCTCGGGCTTCAGAACGGAGTCGAGAAGATCACAAAGGTGATGATGGCGCTGCTGCTGTTTCTGATGATCGGGCTTGCGGTCTACTCCTGCACGCTGCCGAACGCCGCTGAGGGACTGAAATTCTACCTCATCCCCTCCTTTGAGAAGATGAAGGAGTCGGGAATCTGGACGGTCATTTCCGCGGCGATGGGACAGTCGTTCTTCACGCTCTCGATCGGAATGGGCTCGATCGCGATCTTCGGCAGCTACATCGGCCGCGAGCGCAGGCTCCTCGGCGAAGCGGCGACGATAGTCTCGCTCGACACCTTTATCGCTATCATGTCGGGAATTATAATCTTCCCCGCCTGCTTCACCTACAACGGCGGTCAGACCGCGGACGCGGGCTCTGTCGGAGCGTCATTTCTGTTCACGACGCTCTCGAGCATCTTCAATGCTATGCCGGGCGGACGCATAATCGGCTCGCTGTTCTTCCTGTTCATGATATTCGCGGCGTTTTCAACGGTCATCGCCGTTTTTGAGAACATCATGTCCTTCTGGCTCGAGCTGACAAAGCTGAAACGACGCACGATCGCGCTTATAAATATCGCGCTCATGCTGGTGCTCTCGCTCCCCGCGGTATTCAGCCTCAGCATCTGGGAGAATGTGACGGTTTTCGGCTACGGTTTCCTCGATCTGGAGGACAAGCTCGTATCCAATCTGATACTTCCGGTCGGATCGCTGTTCTATGTGCTGTTCTGCACGAGAAGATACGGCTGGGGATGGGACAGCTTCCTCGCCGAAGCGAACACCGGCGAGCAGGGCCCCAAATTCCCGAAGTGGATCAGACCCTACATGACCTATGTGCTCCCGCTGATCATCATCGTAGTGCTGCTGATATCTGTAATTCCGCTGTTCGTCTGATCCGAACCGGAGTGAATCAAAAATTACCAAAACGAAACAGTGCGGCTTGAAATACCGCACTGTTTTTTACAATTCGTGATAAATTTTCTGTTCTCAGGAACTTTTTGCCTGCTTTTTCGTCTAAAATCAGACAGAGGAAATTTTAACAAAGCAGGATATATCATGAAGGCATTTATTAAAAACCATTATCATCACTTAGTGCTCGCCGCTTTTCTGACAATTCACGGGCTGACGAGCGCGTTCACCACGCTTTTCGGCGACGACTATTATTACGCCGCGTTTGTAAAGAACGGACGTCAGTATTTCATAGATGAGAATATTTTCCACTATCTTCACACGAACGGACGAGCTCTCGTGCATATCCTCGACGAGCTGCTGATCGGCTGGGATCTCTGGGCGTGGAGGATATTCAATATTCTCTGTCTCGGAGCGCTGGCGATCGCCGCAGCGAAGATAGCCGCCCGTACCTACCGTTCAGACGCCAACGAGCGCAAAGGCGAGTATCGGCTCGCGCTTACGATCGTCTGCTTGATCCTCTGCGTGACGGATATCGCGATCCTCCGTCAGAGCTTCTATTGGGCAACCGGAATGATGAACTACCTCTTTCCGGCGACGCTGACTCTCTGGTTCTACTACCTTTTCAGACGCGATTTTGAGAATTTCCGCGGGAGCTGGCTGCTGCTGATACCGGCGTTTATCGCGTCGGCGACTACAGAGCAGGCGTCGGCGTCGGCGCTGCTCGTGACGCTCTGCTTCATCGTCTCGTCGGCAGTCGTGAAGCGGAGAGTCCCCCGCCCAGCTTATTTCGGAGCGCTGATAACGTCGGCGTTCGGCTTCTGCACGCTCTATCTCTCGCCGGGAAACGCAGAGCGCACCGGCTATTATCCGGAATTCTACGAGCTCGGGATTTTTGAGCGCATCGGGAAAAATTTTCCCGAGCTCACCGGAATAATATTCAGACGCGGAGGGCTCTGCGCGGCTGTGATAATCGAATATATCCTGATCGCGCTGATCTGCTTCAGATATTACAGCGACGGGAAGCTGAAGCCGATATCGCTGACGCTCGGATCGCTGACCGCGGCGACGGCGGGAATTTACCTCTGGTCGCTGACGTCATA
>CACXED010000226.1 GCA_902766575.1 uncultured Ruminococcus sp.
AAGAACGGCGAGGATTTCGACCCGAACCGCGATATGCTGCCGATTGACGAGCTCTATGACATCGACAAGTGGGCGCTCGCGCGTCTCAACCGCCTTGTAAAGCTCGCCGTCGAGGCTTACGACAAGTACGAATTCCACATCATCATAAAGTCGATCTCGAACTTCTGCACGATAGATATGTCGAAGCTCTACATCGACATCACCAAGGACAGACTCTACGTCGAAAAGACCGACTCAAAGGAGCGCCGCTCGGCTCAGACCGCGATGTATCTCATCCTCTCGTCGCTGACGAGACTGCTCGCGCCGCTGCTCTCCTACACTGCCGAGGAGATATGGCAGTCGATGAAGCACCTCGATTCGGACGACAAGCGCAGCGTATTCCTCTCGGATATGCCGAAGTACGATCCCGCGCTGGATTTCGACGGCATCGAGGCTCACTACGACGCGCTGTTTGAGCTCCGCGACGACGTTATGAAGGCGCTCGAGGTCGCCCGCGCCGACAAGCTCATCGGAAAGTCGCTCGACGCTAAGGTTACGATTTATACGACCGACGACGAAGCGCTCAGGGTTCTCGAGAGCTTCGGCGAGGAGGAGCTTGAGACGATATTCATCGTCTCCGGCGTCAAGCTCGTGAAGTCCGAGCCTGCCGAGGGTTCGTTCACCGACTGCGCAAAGCTCGCCGGAGTTAAGGTCGAAGCCGCCGACGGCATCCGCTGCGACCGCTGCTGGAAGTATTCCTCCGACACAGTCGAGGACGGCGATTCGCATCTCTGCCCGCGCTGCAAGGCAGTCATTGACGGCTGATGGGTCGGATGGTTTACCTGCTCATCACGGCGCTGACGATAATCGTCGACCAGATCACAAAGCAGCTCGCCGTGACCTATCTGAAGCCGATCGACACCAAGCCGCTGATCGAGGGAGTTCTGCATCTGACCTATCTCGAGAACACCGGCGCGGCGTTCGGCATGATGAAGGATCACCGCTGGGTGTTCATGACGACGTCGACGATAGCGGTCGTCGCGATACTCGTGTTCATGATGGGCTGGTACAATAAATTTCACGATCCCCTGCTCTTTACAGGTCTCTCGATGATCGCGGGAGGCGGGATCGGCAATATGATCGACCGCATCGCGCTCGGGTACGTCGTGGATTTTGTCGACTTCCGGCTGATAAATTTCGCGATCTTCAACGCGGCAGACTCCTTTGTCTGCGTCGGAGCGGGACTCATCGTGCTCTGGGTCATTCTCTCCGAAATAAAAGAAAAAAAGTCCTCGCAGAAAAGCTGACCCTCGGGTCAGCCCCCTTGCGGGGACTTATTTGAGGTAATTTATGCTTATAACTCCAGAAAACGCCGGAAAGCGGCTCGATATTCTCGTCTCGGAGTGGCAGAATATAACCCGCTCGGCGGCACAGAAGCTGATATCCGGAGAGTTCGTCACAGTGAACGGCGCGGCTCAGTCGAAGAACTACAAGCTCCGAGCCGGAGACGAGCTCGAATGCGAGCTGCCCGAGCCGATCCCCGACGACGCTATCCCGCAGGATATCCCGATTGAGATAGTCTACGAGGACAGCGATCTGCTCGTGGTCAATAAGCCCAAGGGCATGGTCGTTCACCCGGCGCCGGGAAATCCCGACGGCACGCTCGTGAACGCGCTGCTCTGGCATATACGCGACCTGTCCGGTATAAACGGCGTTATCCGTCCGGGCATCGTCCACCGCATCGACAAGGACACGAGCGGACTTCTGATCGTCGCTAAGAACGATGAAGCGCACTTAGCCCTCGCCGAACAGATCAAGGAGCACAGCTTCGACCGGGAATACCGCGCGATCCTCGTCGGAAACCTCAAGGATGACTCCGGAGTCGTCGACGCTCCGATCGGGCGCTCGCCGAAGGATCGAAAAAAGATGGCGATTGTCGCAGGCGGTCGTCCGGCGCGGACTCATTACGAGGTGCTCGAGCGCTTCTCCGGCAGGCTCGGGAGCTACTGCTATGTGAAATGCGTGCTCGAGACCGGACGGACGCATCAGATACGGGTGCATATGGCGTCGCTCGGACACCCGGTGTTCGGCGACGAGGTCTACGGAGCGAACCGGACGCCCTTTGAGCGCTCGACCGGAATCGCCGGTCAGTGCCTGCACGCAAAGCTGATCGGCTTTGTCCACCCGACCACCGGCGAGCATCTCGTGTTCGACTCGCCGCTGCCCGACTATTTTGAAAATATACTCGACAAACTGCGAAAGGAATCAAGCCAATGAAATTCTCCGATACGGCTATCGTCAGCGACATCGACGGCACATTCACCGACCCGCATTCACAGCTCGTGAAGCGCAATCTCGACGCGCTCGAATATTACCGCGCGAACGGCGGGCTTTTCGCGACGGCGACCGGCCGCGTCCCCGAGATGATGGGCGTGCTCGAACCTGTGATAGCCAATATCACGAACATCCCCTGCATCAGCTGCAACGGAGCGTTCGCCTACGATTTTCGCGAAAACCGGGCTTACAACGAGATCTTTCTCGACGCAGACCGGGCTTCCGAGCTTGTAAAGCGCGCCGTCGCGGAGTTCCCCGAGGTCAGCGCCCGGCTCTCGTCGAAAAACGGCAAATATGTGCTGCACAGGACCGAATACACCGAGCGGTCGGCGGGGATCGTCGGTTATCTTCCGGTGGACGAGGTTCCGCGCTGCGGCTGGTATCGCATAGCCTTTGACGGCCCCTGCGAGTCGCTCGACGCGATACGCGGAAAATTCGAAGCCGAATACTCCGACAGCTTCGATTTCGTCAAGTCCTGCCCGACAATCTACGAGTTCAACGACAAAAAAGCTACCAAGGGAACGGCGCTCGACAGGCTCCGCGAGCTGCTGATAAGCTCCGGACGCGCGTCGGAGAAGCTCAGGATCTACGCCGTCGGCGACTACGAGAACGATCTCGATATGCTCCGGCACGCCGATGTTCCCTGCTGTCCGGCGAACGCGATCGACAGCGTCAAGGCGATTTCCAAGCTCCGTGTATGCTCCTGCGGAGACGGCGCGATAGCCGATATCGTCGAGGCGATCGAAAAGGGATTTTAACCGCTCCTGTCTATAGCGATCAAACTAAAAAGATGCGTCAGCACAAAATGCCGCGCATCTTTTTCTTATCTTCCATTATGAAACGCATATCCGAACAGGTTGCCCATCAGCGCGAGCAGACCGTATTCAAATATGTAATGTATATCGCTCTGAGCATAGTTGAGCACGAGCGTCGGCGCAAAGATCATCGCAACAATCAGGCAGTAATACCAGACCCAGCCGTTTTGCTTTCCGAATACCAGCCCGCTTCCCAGACAGCAGGCAGGCGTCACGACCTTGAGCGCAAAATCCTCAAAAGCCGTCCCCGCCAGCAGCGGCGGGACAAAATAGAACAATACTATCATCACCGCGAGATAGGGCAGCCATTTTCTGAAAGGGACTTTTTCCATTATTTTACCTCTCTGCCGTGCTTTGAAAGCTCCCGGCGGGACTTGGCGAGCTCATATTCCTCGCGTTCCTCATCGGTCTCGGGCTCGAGCGCGGGAACCGGAGTGGGCCTGTCGTTCTCGTCCAGAGCGACGAGCGTCAGGTAAGCGGAATTGATCAGCTGCCGCGTGCCGTCGCGCTTCTCGACATAGGAGCGCGTGCATACGTCCATAGACGTGCGACCGACATAGACCACCTTGCTTGTCATGACGAGCAGATCGTTGGCAAAGGCAGGCTCCTTGAATTCGAGCGCCTGAACGAGCACGGTCGTCACGTTACAGTTCGAGTGTCTGCGCGCCGCGACCGCCGCGTTGACGTCTATCCATTCCATCAGCTTGCCGCCGAACAGCCGCGAATAGCCGTTCATCGTTCCGAGATTCAAAATGTGTACCGACTCGGTATAGGAATCGGAGGGATGCTTTACTATCATTTGAAGTAGATATTTCCTTTCTCGTCGAGCTCCACGACGGCGAGCGATTCGAGATGCACGCCCATCTCGCGGATGAGCCTGCCGCCCTCCTGAAAGCCCTTTTCTATGCAGATACCGACGCCGCAGAGCGTCGCTCCCGCCTGATCGACTATATCCTTGAGCCCGAAGAACGCCTTGCCCTTTGCCAGAAAATCGTCGATTATAAGTATACGGTCGTCAGGGCTGATGAATTTCTTTTCGACGCGGATCGTATATTCCTTACCCTTGGTATATGAGACGACCTTTGCGGTATAGATATCGCCGTCGAGATTCTTTGACTCCGACTTCTTTGCAAACACCACAGGCACGCCGAAATACTGAGCCGTTATGCAGGCGATGCCGATCCCCGACGCTTCGACGGTGAGTATCTTTGTGATCCCGTCCTTTCCGAAAAGGCGGTAAAATTCGCGTCCGAGCTCGTTGATGAGCCCGATATCCATCTGATGATTGAGAAAGCTGTCGACCTTGACGATCCCGCCCTCCTTGAGCACGCCGTCGCGCAGTATGCGATCTTCGAGTAATTTCATTTATTTGACGATCCTTTCTTCACTAATAAAGATTTTATTGACGTTTTTTTATATTCAGCATAAAATATCACCGGGGAGAGGTGATCTTATGTCGGGACGCAGATCGGGCAGAGGCGCGCGGATCGGAATGATAATAATATTCGCACTTCTTTCGGCGCTTATTCTGCTGATACTTATCGAGAGCAGGCTGAGCCCGCTTATCGCTGCACAGGCTGAGAGCCGGGCGAAGCTCTTTGTCTCCGAGTCAGCCGCAAGGGCCGTCGCCGAGACGCTCGGTCAGGAGACGTCGGCAGCGGTCAGGGTCGTGTACGGCAGCGGCGGAGTCAGCTCGATCGAGACCGACGCGGCGGCTGTCAACCGTGTGCGCTCTGAGACCGTGAAACGGCTCTGCGCGATCCTGACCGACCCGTCGACATGCGAATTTTCTGTCCCGGTCGGAAATCTCGTCGGCAGCAGTCTGTTTTCGGGACGCGGCTTTGACATCAAGGTGAGGATCATCAGCGTCGGCGACGTTTCGGCGTCGGTCAGCTCGCGCTTTGAGTCGGCGGGGATAAATCAGACCGTCCACCGGATATATTTAAGTCTCAATGTTAATATAAATATCCTGGCAGCGTCAAAGCTCGTCCCGGTCAGGACAGACGAGGAAATTCTCGTCAGCGAGACGGTGATAGTCGGCGAGGTTCCGTCCGCGTATGTAACGGCGGATTGCTTCAGTGGGCGCTGACCTCTCCCTGGCGAACCCTTTCGGCAACTTCGCGGTTGGTGACGTAAGCTATGTCGTCCTTTCCCGCGATCTTGTCGCAGAAGCGCTCAAAGCGATCCCAGTTTCCGAATTTATCGAGCTCAAAGCTGTGTCCCCAGAGGTAGAACAGCAGATCTCCGTCTCCCTTATAGGAGATGAACTCGTCGGTGAGACGGTCGAGCTCGGCGTACTGGCTCGGATGGAACTGACAGGTGGGATACCATGCCATCAGCCGCTCGGGAAATCCGAACGTGAAATGCGAGCCGACCGCACGAGCGTAGAAGATATCGGTGTTCCCGGTGATCACGCGGATCGTTTCGTCGTTGAAGTAAGGCCCTCCGGGATACGCCATTCCGACGATCTTATATCCGCAGAGCTTCCCGAGCGCCTCGGCGTCGTCCCTTACCTGATGAATGATCTCGCTCTCGGAGCATTGCAGCAGATTCGGGTGAGTCACTGTGTGCGCGGCGACCTCGTGTCCGGCGTAGAGCTCCGCGACCTCGGAGGCGGATATCTCATCGTGATTTACGAGGATGCCCTCGTGAGTTATGTCGTGCCTGTTGTCAAAAAGACCCGAGTTCAGATTAAAGGTGCATTTCAGACCGTATTTATTGAGCAGCTTTACAAACCGGCGATCCTGAACCGTGCCGTCGTCAAAGCTGAGAGTCAGATATTTCATCGCGCTGTTTCCTTTCAATGTTTAGAGATATATAATATTATAATACATTTCCCACGCAAAATCAACATATTCCGAAAAATTCTTTATAAACACTTGAGAAATTCATAAATGTGTGGTAAAATATAATTACCTGTCAGAAATCAGTCGGTTTTGCGCCCTGCGTGACCCGGGCGCTAATTACGAAAGCGGCGTCAGCTGTCTCTCCCTATCGCCGCAAAAAATAATTTTCTGTGAAAGGACTGGTCATCATAATGGAAAAGGAAAAGCAGACGTTCCGCAGCGCCGTCGGCGGCTACAATAAGCAGGACGTCAACGAATACATCGCTTCGCTCAGCGAGAGCTTTGCGCGCGAAAAGGAGGATTACGAAAAAAAGCTCGACGATATGATCGAGCTCGTCGAGTCCCTGCGCGCAAAGTGCGCCGAGAAGCCCGAACCGGAAGCTCCCGTCCCGGCTGAGACTGCTCCCGATACGGCCGAGGAGCTCGAGCGCGCCAATTCTCTCATCTCCGAGCAGACTCAGCAGCTTGAGGCAAAGGATGAGGAGATCGCGTCGCTGAAGGCGCGTCTCAGCGAGAGCGAGCAGTCCGCAGCCGAGCTTCGTGAGCGTCTCGCCGATTTTGACGACTGTGCGGAAAAGCTCCGCGATTACGACCGGATGTCGCAGAAGGTGGGCGAGCTGATGCTCAAAGCCGCATCCGACGCCGAAAAGCTCCGGGAGGACGCCAGAGCTCAGGCCGAAAGCACTCGCCGCGAGTCCGAGGAGCGCGCAAGAGAATTTGCCGCGCACGAGGAGGAAATGTCAAAGGAGCTTGAAAAGCGCTATGCCGACGCGGTCGCCGCGATCAACCGCAAGCTCTCCGAGCTTGTGAACGACGGCTTTGCAAGGCTTGACGAATCGATGAAATCGACGGACGAGGAGCTTGCCGCGCTGCTTGAGCGCAGACGCTCCGAGGCTCGCGCCGCCGTGCTCCGGACCGCGGAAAGCCTGCCGGAGCTTGAAGCTCTCGCCGATATCGGCGACGGCAAATGAGCCGCCGTCCCGAGGGTCGGGACGCGGCGCTTGAAAGGCTCGGGAGCAATATCCGCTCGGCGCGGACAGCGCTCGGTCTGACTCAGGGAGAGCTCGCCGGAAGCGACGTGACCAGAAATATGCTCAGCCGGATCGAAAACGGAGCGGCTCTGCCCTCTCTGCCAACGCTCTGCGCGATCGCCGACCGGCTCGGGATACCTCCCGGCGCGCTGCTCGGAGACCTCGGCGGCTACGGCGTCAGGCATCTTGCCGCTCAGCTCAGACCGCTGCTTGCAAAGCGACGTTTTTCGGAGATCATCTCCCGGGCGGATGATTATCTTTCCAAAAGCAGCGAGGCGGGCTGCGACGCGGAGCTGTCGGACATACTTATAAAGGCTCTGACCGCGCGCTCGCTCGAGCTTTTTGAAGCCGGTAAGCTGACCTCTGCCATAGAGCTGCTCGACCGCGCCGACTCGATACCCGATCCGCCCGGCTTCGACGTCTCGGACGCCAGAAAAAAAGCGCTGACCTGCCGGCTGCTGATCGCCTGCGCTCCCGGTCAAAGCCCGATAAGCGGGGATCTCGAAAGGCTGCGGGAAGCGGTATTTTCGGATAACGCGCGCGAGCTGTATGTCCTCGCTCACGAGCTGCTCGCCGACGCGGTCGGACAGGCATACTCGGTTCCGGACAAAAACGCTCCGGAATACCGGCGGATACTCAGCCCGCTGATCGAGCGGATGCCGGAGGGGTTCGAGCGCCGTCACATCGAAGCCAAGCTGCAGATGGCTGAGGCCGAATATCTCAACGCCAAGGCGCTGATGGTGCCTCTGGTCTCCGAGAGCCTGCCGCCGAGCCTGCTTTACGATCTCTACAGCGACATCGAGCACTGCTGCAAATGCTGCGGCGACTTTGAAAACGCCTACAAATACGCGAGCGAAAAGCTCGTTCTGCTTCAGAGGATAAAATGACCGGAATATTCAGAATCGGACAGGGCTACGACGTACACCGCCTCGCAGCCGGACGCAGACTGATCCTCGGCGGTGTGGAGATTGAGAACCCGCTCGGGCTGCTCGGTCACTCGGACGCCGACGCGCTCGTCCACGCGATAATGGACGCCCTGCTGGGAGCCGCCGCGCTCGGAGATATCGGAAAGCTCTTTCCCGACAGCGATCCGGCTTACGAGGGCGCGGACAGCCTTGAGCTCGCGTCAGAGGTCGCCGCTCTGCTTACAAAAAACGGCTATCGGATCGGGAATATCGACTCGACAGTTATAGCGCAGAAGCCGAAGCTCGCGCCTTATATCGAACAGATGCGCGAAAATATAGCCGCCGCTCTCGGGATAGCTCCCGACGCGGTCAGCGTCAAGGCGACTACCGAGGAGCGGCTCGGCTTTACCGGAGCCTGCGAGGGGATTGCCGCGCAGGCGTCGGCGCTTATCTATCTGAGCTGAGATCCCTCCCGGCTCCGGAACGGCGTTCCGAACGATATTTCTGTTATTTTCCGGAGGCTTTGACTTCTGGATCGTCCGTATGCGCCGGTACCCTGTTATTATAATATGGAAATTCTGCCGGATGGTTCCGGAGAATAAAATATAACTCAAAAAAGGAATCGGATTCTAATGATAAAGATATCACCCTCGATTTTAGCAGCAGATTTTTCACGCCTCGGAGAGGAGGTCAGCCGCGTTGAAGAAGGCGGCGCCGATCTGCTCCATCTCGACGTAATGGACGGAGTTTTCGTCCCGAACATCAGCTTTGGCGCGGGAGTTATCAGCTCGATCCGCAGAAGATCGGCGCTGCCCTTTGACGTGCATCTGATGATAACCAATCCGTCGCGCTATATCGACGATTTCGCAAAGGCGGGCGCCGATATCATCACTATCCACTACGAGAGCTGCGCCGATCAGATCGACGTCCTGAAGCAGATACGCGCGGCAGGCTGCCGTCCCTCGATCTCGATAAAGCCCGCGACTCCGGCTTTCGTGCCCGAGCCGCTGCTTGAGTATGTGGACATGGTGCTGGTGATGACCGTTGAGCCGGGCTTCGGAGGTCAGTCCTTCATCCCCGAGACGATGGAGAGCGTCCGCGCCGTCAGCGCCATGATCAAGGCAAAGGGACTCGGCATCGACATAGAGGTCGACGGCGGAATATCTCCGTCCACGATAAGGACAGCCTACGACGCCGGAGCCCGTATCTTCGTCGCCGGATCGGCCGTTTTCAAGGCAAAGGAGCCCTCCGACGCGATAAAAGCGCTGAGAAACGCCTGCGAATGAATTTTGATGAAAGAAAGACCGTTTTCACGGTCTTTTTTTCATATCTCTACAAGGGCTAATTGCGAAAATCTATTGCTTTTTTTTGCCGCTTGTGATATAATTAAAGATGATTACTTACTGTGAGGTCAAAATGGTATTTTCGTCAACCGTCTTTCTGTTCATCTTCCTGCCGGCTGTATTCATTCTGCATACGCTGATACCCGATCGCGTCATGTGGCTGAAGAACGCGCTGCTCTGCGCCGCGAGCCTGATATTCTACGCCTACGGCGAGCCGGTTTATATCATAATAATGATCGCGTCCGTGACCTTCAACTACTTCGCCGCAAGGCTCATCGACAGCCGCGCGGGAAAGACACGGAGCGCGCTCTGCGCCGCTGCGGTGACTGTCGATCTCGCAGTGCTCTGCTTTTTCAAGTATGTCCCGTGGCTTGTGGGAGTCGTAAATTCGGCGCTCGGGTTCAGCCTGCCGGTTCCCGGCTTCACGATACCGGTCGGAATCTCGTTCTACACCTTTCAGATACTCTCCTATGTCGTCGACGTCTGCAGGAAAAAGACCGAGGTTCAGAAAAGATATATCGACCTGTTTTTGTACATATCCTTCTTCCCGCAGCTGATCGCCGGGCCGATCGTCAAGTACGGCGACATCAGGGCTCAGCTCGATTCGCGCTCGCTCACGCCGGATAAGCTCGCGCTGGGAGTCAGGCGCTTTACGCTCGGACTCTCCAAAAAGGTGCTGATCTCCAACAACGCCGCGATCATCGCGACCGCAGCCTTTGACGCAGAGTCGCCGTCCTCGTTTTTCTGCTGGGCGGGAGCGATCTGCTACTGCATACAGCTCTACTTCGACTTCTCGGGCTATTCGGACATGGCGATCGGACTTGCGCATATGTTCGGCTTCGAGCTCTGCGAGAACTTCAACTATCCCTACAGCGCGGTCACGATCCGCGATTTCTGGAAGCGCTGGCACATCTCGCTGACCTCGTGGTTCCGCGAGTACGTCTACTTTCCTCTCGGCGGAAACCGCAAGGGCAAGGCGCGGACGGTGATCAACCGTCTGATCGTCTTTTTCCTGACCGGTCTCTGGCACGGAGCCAACTTCACCTTCATTCTCTGGGGAATGTGGCACGGGCTGCTTATGATGTTCGAGCAGCTCGCCGGATTTGACAGGCTCGTTAAGAAGCGCGCGCTCAGACTGCCGCTCAGGATCTATACGCTCCTTGCCGTGACCCTCGGCTTTGTGGTGTTCAACTCGAAAAGCATCGGAGCGGCGTTTTTGTACATCGCGCGGATGTTCAGCTTCTCCGGCAGCCCTGCCGACGCGCTTATCCACTTCTCGCCGTTCATGTGCCTGATGCTGATCTGCGGTCTTGTATTCTCTTTCCCGATCACGCCGAGGCTTACCGGGCTGTCAAAGCGCGTTCCGGCGCTCGAGGCGCTGAGCTATATCGTCTGTCTGCCGCTGCTGCTCGCCTGCATAATGTCGCTTGCGGCAGGCTCGTTCAATCCGTTCATCTACTATATTTTCTGAGGTTCAAATGAAAGCTCTTAAACTTACAGTCTGCGTGCTGTTCTTTGCCGTCTGCTCGTTTTTCTCATTGGCGATGCTGATCGGCGGCTCGTCGTTCATCACCGAGGGCGGCGTTGAAAAGCCGGAGCTCTTTACCGAGGACGGCATAAACCGCTCCTTCGGCAGCGAGTACGAGGAATATTTCTCCCGTGCCTTTGCATACAGAAGATATGTGGTCGATCTCTGGTCGGATATCCGGATAAACCTCTTTGCCGAGGGCAACGATCAGGTCGTCGTCGGGCGGGACGGCTTCCTGTTCTTCGCCGACACGGTCGACAGCTACGCCGGGCTCGACCCGATGACCGACGCCGAGATCGAAGCCGCCGCCGATTCGCTGCTTGCGCTTCAGGACTACGCCGTTTCAAAGGGCGCTGAGTTCTGCTTTCTCCCGGCGCCGGACAAGAACACGATCTATCCGGAAAATATGCCCTCGCGCTATATAAAAGCCGAGCGTACCGATCTCGACCGCCTGCTCGAGGCTCTGACCGAGCGCGGAGTCGCCTTTGTCGACGCGAGAGAGGCGCTCACCGACGCCAAGAGCTCTGCTCTCGTCTATCACCGACGCGATACGCACTGGACTCCCGACGGAGCGGGGACAGCCTTCGGACTGCTCGCAAAAAAGCTCGGCTTCAAGGCGGTCGATACCTCTCTGCTCGGACGGGTCGACAGCGAAATTCAGGGCGACCTCGATACTCTGCTCTATCCCGGAAGGACGCTCACCGAACCGACCGAAACGCCAGATTTCTCGGAGGAATACATCTACACGTCGGCTTACTCAACGCCGATGGACATGATCATCACCACCCGCGGAGCCGGAAGCGGCAAAGCGCTCGTTTTCCGCGACTCCTTCTGCAACGCGCTGATCGGCTATTTCGCCTCGTCCTTTTCAGAGACGACCTTTGAGCGCGCAAACCCTTACCGCATCGATCTTGTCGGCTCCGACTGCGATTTTGTGATCGTGGAGATCGCCGAGCGGAATCTAAAAGACCTCATCGGCTGCGACGAAAGAATATCCGGGGAGGAAAATCAGAATTGAACAGAAAAAGGATAACTGCACTGGCGGCGATCCTTGCCGTCTCGACGCTTTTCACAGGCTGCAATTCGGGCTTTCTTGTGGAAAGCGGAGCTCTCGCGGGCTTCAACGTTCAGGAGAGCCTCGGCATCGAGTTCCCCGCCGAAGCCTTTGATTTCGGCGAGCTCTCCGAGCCCGCGCCCGAAAAGTCCGAAAAGCTGCCAAACTACTCGGAATCGACAAAGCGCAGCTTCAAAATGCGCACCGTCGAAAAGATGTCGGTCTACAACTCGATCGGCGATAAAACGCCGGTGAAATCCGTCGCGTCGGGAGCCGTGGTCACGCTGACCGAGACAGACGATCCCGACTGGATGAAGGTCACTTCGTCGGCGGACATCGAGCTCGGATATACAAACGAGGGCTTCCTCAAGGCGATAGACAGCGGCTGCGAAACCTACGCCGAGCTCCCTATCGAATACGGCAGAGCGCGCAACCGCGACAGCGTTTATGTAGACGCCTACTCGCATCTTGTCGATATCAGCAAATATCTCAGAGTCTATTACTCTACAAACGTCTCTAACGAGGGAATCGACCTCTCCCAGTACGACGTCAAGGTCTCGATGAAGCTCTCGACCTCCGACACGTCGATAGGTCAGCCCTTCTACACGCGCAATCTCTGTATGCTCCAGTACGACACGCTGCAGCTGCTGATAAAGGCGATAAAGCGCTTCAAGCGCGACGGCTATACAGTCGTCATCTACGACGCTTACCGTCCGACCAGCGTTCAGCAGAAGTGGTTCGACGTTGTAAAGGTTCACAAGTGGGTCGCGAATCCCTCAATCGGAATGGGCGGAGTCCACGACCGCGGAACGGCTATAGATATGTCGCTTATCGATAAGGACGGAAACGAGCTTGAAATGCCGACTCCCATGCACACGTTCACCGAGGAATCCGCCCGGACAAACGAGGAAATGAGCGATACCGCCCGGGCCAACATGGACTATATGACCAGCGTTATGGTGAGCTGCGGTTTCACCTACATCAACTCCGAGTGGTGGCACTTTCAGGACAGAAATACGCAGAACTACCTTCCGACCGATCACCCGATCGACGATATCCCGCTTGTCCCGTCCGAAAAAGCCTACTGACGCGAAAGGCGCAGCTATTGAAAGGTATGGTCACAGCTTATAATCATGGATGAAATGAAAACCGAAGGGCTCTCCTTCCCGGTACCGCGGCTGAAGTCAGGACGAAGCTCGCCTGCGTCGGTCGGATCGGTCTCGCTCTATAAGGCGGGCGACACTCAGGCGATGATGCGGATAGACATCCTCCGCGATCTTTCGGTGAGGATCGAGAGCTTTACATTCAAATACCGCTTCTCGGGACTGCCCTTTGACGAGCCCGACGGCCGTCACGGCTGGCACAGCTTTGTCTACACCGACGGGGATATGAACTCAAAGGCGACGCTCGTTTTCCGCGGGAACGTCCCGTCAAAGATGAAGCTCGAGGGCTGCACGGCTTACGTCAGCGAGGTA
>CACXED010000227.1 GCA_902766575.1 uncultured Ruminococcus sp.
AGATACTCCAGATCGGTCGCATCCGTATAATTTGCGAACCAGATATTCCAATTCTATAGCTTCGTTATGTGTAACGAAAAACATAATTTCACCTCCTTATTGCGTTAGTTTATTAAGCATACTTGTTCATTTTTCCATATTATGATGTAAATACCTGTGACGGTACATTCGCACGACGCTGAGTGTTATCAAACTCAGGATATCTATACCGCCAGCGGTCATATTCATCTTTCGTTATCTCACCTTGCGCCAGTTTCTGTGCCTGATCATTCCACGCCATGAACATATCCAGCATCTCAACATAGGTCATTTTCTTCGACTTGTCGAGCCGGAGACAGACTTCACCGTCGATTTCTCCGATTTTCAACCCGTATATATCCTCCAACGCGAACAACGTATGCATCAATCCGGTATAGCTGTCAATATCAGGCACATCCAATGCCTTCGGAGAAACATCAAGCGCATTCGCAAGAGCGTTGGTCAGATCGGCTTTCGGAGTCCTTGCTCCGGTTTCATACTGAGCCAACCTGACGTCAGCAGATTTTTCCGGGAAGCCAAGCAGCTGCCCGAGATATTTCTGCGTCATTCCGCGCATTGTGCGGAAAAAATGTATTCTTTCACCAATAGCCATATTAGCCATCTCCTATATATTGCCGTTGTATAATATTATTATAGCATATTTGTTTAGTATTGTCAAGATAATTCTAAATAATTTTGTTTAACATTTTTTTCGTAAGCCTCTTGACATTAACGCAATTGTTTAGTATAATATTATATGTACTAAGCTATTATGTTTAGCATCAAGTCCGAAGCGACCATCTAACACAACGGCTTGAAAAATTTGTTATTATTTCAAGGAGGTATGCAGCAAAGTGTAAAATTCGTTACTTACCCAACAATCGCAAGTGAGACGCCCACCGTTTGTCAGAATCTGGAGGTAATTGTTTGAACGAAAACAACTTTATGAGAGTCGATGATGTAGCAAGGGAGCTTGGGATATCCAAATCCCATGCTTACAAAATTATGCAGAAGCTCAATGCCGAGCTGAAAGAAAAAGGCTTCCTTACTATATCGGGCAGGGTCAACCGTAAGTATTTCATGGAAAAGCTCTGTTACAGCGGAGCAGAAAGGAAAGAATCATAATGGCAGTTTATAAGGAGGACAAAACCGGAACGTGGCGGGTCATATACCGCTACACAGACTGGACAGGCGAAAAGAAGCAGACTCAGAAGCGTGGCTTCAAAACCAAACGGGAGGCGCAGGCATGGGAGCGCGAACAGCTACGCAAGTCAACCTCGGATTTGGATATGAGCTTTGCGAGCTTTGTGGAGCATTATTCGGCTGATATGCATTCTCGCGTCAAGGAAAACACTTGGTCAACAAAAGAACATATAATCCGAACCAAGCTCCTCCCCTATTTCGGAAAGCTGAAAATGTGCAGCATTACAGCTCAGCAGATCATCACATGGCAGAATGAACTGATAAATTATAAGGATGAAAGCGGCAAGCCCTATTCTCCGGTATATTTGAAATCGGTCAACAATCAGCTCAGCGCCATTTTCAATCATGCTGTCAAGTATTACAATCTCCATGAAAATCCCTGCCGGAAAGCAGGCAGCATGGGCAAGAAGAAAAATCGTGAGATGCTGTTCTGGACGAAAGAGGAATATCTGAAATTCTCTGACGCTATGATGGACAAGCCGTTATCATTCTACGCCTTTGAAATGCTCTACTGGTGCGGTATACGCGAGGGTGAGCTTTTAGCGCTGACCCCGGCTGATTTAGACTTTGAAAAATGTACTGTCACTATCAATAAATCCTACCAGCGGCTCAACGGCAGAGATGTTATCACGACGCCGAAAACCGAGAAAAGCAATCGAACAATCAAAATGCCACAGTTTCTTGCCGACGAGATGCAGGACTATCTGAAAATGCTCTATGACCTCAAGCCTGATGATCGGATGTTCAATGTCACCAAGACCTATCTGCATAGAGAGATGGACCGCGGGTCAAAAGCGGCTGGGATTAAACGAATCCGAATTCATGATATCAGACACAGCGCAATATCGCTGCTGATCGACATGGGGTTTTCCGCTACAGCTATTGCAGATCGGGTTGGTCACGAAAGCATTGACATCACATACAATTACGCTCACCTGTTTCCGTCAAAGCAGACGGAAATGGCAGATAAATTAAACATGGAAAGAGGGAAATAATCATGTCGCAAAAGAATATGGACAGCCACAACCGATGGAGAAACAAAACCGTGGCTTTTCGGGTATCGCCTGAGGAGGATGAGCAGATCGAAATTGCTGTCAAGCTCACAGGACTCACCAAGCAGGACTATATCATTCGACGGCTTCTATGCAAGGATGTAATAGTACAGGGCAATCCGAGAGTGTTCAAGGCACTCAGAGACCAGTTGACAGCCGTTCTCGAACAGCTTCAGCGCATAGAGGCTGGAAATGGTGTTGACGATGAACTGCTTGACAATATCAAGCTGATTTCAAATATTATGGAGGGAATGAAAGGAGAAGCTGCCTATGGTAATTGACACAGGAGATAAGATTGCTGATAATTCTGAACATTCTCTGACGGAATATCAGGATTATTGCAGGCAAATTCAGCAAATGAACGATCCGGCTTATCTGCATACTGTCTCAATGAACGAGCTGTATGAAACGGTATATCGGAGCAGACCGCCCGTAATTGAGGGGCTGCTATATTCCGGAACCTACCTGTTCGCCGGAGCGCCAAAAGTCGGTAAGTCGTTCTTCATGGCGCAGCTTGCCTATCATGTAAGCACGGGACAGAAGCTCTGGAATTATGATGTTCATCAGGGAACGGTACTGTACCTCGCCTTGGAGGACGATTACCAGAGATTGCAGGAGCGTATGTCGCGTATGTTCGGGGTTGAGGGAACGGATAATCTGCACTTCGCGGTTTATGCCAAGCAGCTCGGCGCGGGATTGGACGAACAGCTTGAAAAGTTCATCAGAGAACATCATGATACACGACTGATAATCATCGACACCTTGCAGAAAATCCGTGAGGTCAGCACCGACGCTTACAGCTACGCGAATGATTACGATATCGTCGGCAGGATGAAGCAGTTTGCCGACAAGAACGGTATATGTCTCATACTTGTCCATCACACCAGAAAACAGCCATCCGGAGACAAGTTTGAAATGATATCCGGCACAACGGGATTACTCGGATGCGCGGATGGAGCGTTCATTCTGCAAAAGGAGAAGCGTACCGATCTTAGCGCAACGCTGGACGTCGTGGGCAGAGATCAGCCTGATCAGAAACTGCATCTGACACGGGACGCTGAAAAGCTGATATGGCAGCTTGATCATGCGGAAACTGAACTCTGGAAAAGACCGCCCGATCCGCTGCTGGACAAGATCGCTGCAGTCCTGACAGATGACAGTCCCTCATGGAACGGCAGTGCAACCGAGCTGGTCGCTTTGCTTGGTGAGGATATTCAGCCAAACATTCTGACCCGGCGTTTGAATGTCAAGGCGGGGGAATTGTTGAACGAGTATCAGATCAATTACTCTATGAAACGCACACGAAACGGCAGCTCAATCTGTCTGACAAAAATTACCGCGTGACGATTGGTGACGGTTGTGACGATTAAAATGGCAGCAGCTATGCTATCAAAATTACCGTCACAATCGTCACAACCGTCACAGAAAGGAATAAATCAAATGAAAAATGTTCAGATACCCTACGAACTGTTCGTCGATCTGGTGCTTTACCACCTGAACGGCGAGGTCGATTTTGATGAGGAAATCAGGAAAGGCTTGGAGCAAAAGCTGGACGCCATGCTGAACAGACAGCTTTACTCTCAATACAAGACCGCACCCACTGAACAGCAGCGGGAACAGGCAAGGCAGGAATATCTTGACCGACGCGGAGTACCGCAGAGCTTCCGCTGGACAACTCAGCCTTGGGAGCTTTGACAGGAGCGTGACACGCTCCTGTTACCGGCAGAATAGGCAGCGGCTTTGAGCAATTTTGATTGCGAAAAAGCTGATGTTCACGACGTGTTTTGGGATTTGTAGACCACCTGCAAGCCCGAAAAACGGCAGAGGCTTCCACAGAAGCCGCATACCCCCTCGGAGAGCCCACGATACTTTGCAGCCGGCATTTGAAAAATGCGGATGAAAGTATCATAGTGGGTTATTACACTTCCGCAGAAGTGTCTCCAAACCGCTGCTGCATTCGTTATCTCATATTACAGGAGGAAATGCCTATGGCAAGAGGCGACGGTATCAATCGTACCAGCGCAAGAAACATGAGAATGACAACCGATAAAATAATTAACGCTCAAGGACATAACGAGCGGGAAAAAGATAGCTATGTAAATCAGGACATCGTTCCTGAACGACGGAATATGAATGTCCATTTCAAAACGCCGACCGACAGCTACACTGCTATGTTCGATCAGATGGTGGCAGACGGAATTATCTCCACACGCGGGCTGAAAGCCGGCGCGGAGAAATTCGGAGAGCTGATCTTCGACGTCAACTCCGCTTACTTCTACAATAACGGCGGCTATGACTTCGCAAAGAAATTTTACGCCGACGCATATCAGGCTGCAATTAAGATTGTTGGCGGCGAGCAGTATATCCTGTCAGCGGTCATGCACGCCGATGAACGCAACCGGGCAATGTCAGAAGCGTTAGGGCAGGATGTTTACCACTATCATCTTCATGTAGTCTACATACCAGTCGTGGAAAAAGAAATCCGATGGTCAAAGCGCTGCAAAGATGAAGCTCTCCGCGGAACAGTCAAAGAAAGAATCATTCAAGTCAGCATGAGCAAAAAGTGGGACTCCAAGCCGGCACTTGACGAGAACGGGCTGGAGCTTCGCTCCAAGTCCGGCAAGCCGATTCTGAAAAAATCCTACTCTGTGCTTCAGGATGATTTCTTCAATCATATGAGAGCTGCCGGGTACAGCGACATCGAGCGTGGTGAGCGCGGCAGTTCGGAGGAGCATCTTACGGTTACACAGTTCAAGGTGGAACGTGAGCAAGAACGCCTTGCTGATCTCACCGAGCAGACACAGCAAAAAGAAGCGGAAGCAGCGGCTCTGGATAAGAAGATTGAAAAAGTCAGACAACAGAAAGTTGACATTGAAAGCATTGACAAAATCGAAGCCAAGCCAATGATGCTCTCGCCAACAAAGGTTTCTATTGATAAGTCTGAGTATGAAACGCTTGCAAATGCCGCTAAGAAATACTATGCACAGGAAAAGCGCGAATCCAAGCTGCAAAAAATGCTGGATGCGGCGAATAAACTGATTAGTGAATTGAAAGCGCAGATTGCTTCTCTGACTGACGAACTATTCAAATACAAGTCGGTGAGAAATAAGCTTAATTCGATAGGTTTAGAGCGTGAAAACGAGGAATTGCGTCGAAAAACGCGGCAGTATGAGAGTGTGATAGATAAACATAAGCTGTGGCATTTGTTTGGAGTAGATCATTCCAAAGAGCAAGCGCGGGACGATAGTCGCTGATATCGTGTAGAACCGGGAAAAGCTGAAAATATCCGCTGGGAGTGTACGGATTGAAGTTCACATCATTTTGACATTTCCCAGCGGGAAATTCCACACTTTTTACGGCTGTTGAGCCGAGATAATGTCACGAAAAGCAGGAGGTTATATGAAAACTGGTCTTTCCAAGGAGCAAAAAACTACAAATATTTATTTTGACGAGAGCAACTCATTGATCGAAGTCTGCACCTACAACACCGATCTGAAAAAACGGCTTAGTAAGTTTGCCATTCTTTATCCCGATGAATGCAGGCTGATCGATGATAATGAAATGGGCTGTATGACTTATTTAATACGAAAGGGACGGCTTGGCTTTAAGCTGACTGCTCCATACAGCTAGGAACGCCGCAAGGCTGCCAGAATACTGGCAAAGAAAGAGAATTTACGGAGGAATGGAACGTGAAAGTGATATCATGCGAATTTAATATTGACACCGCTTGCGTGGAACTGCGGCTGGGTGATGGCGTACTGATTGCCATTGATACTATTGCCGTTGAGAATGAAGTTGCCGACAATATGTATCAAAGGTCTGAACTGGATTGGCTGATTTATAATGCTCCGTTGGAATACGCCGATCTGATTCTGAATGGCGACCCGGAGAAGTATTTGTAAAATGTACCGTGAACAAACCGTTTGAGAACTGAATGAGACAAATGCAGGGCGTTGCACCAAAGTGCTTCGCCCTGCATTTGCGTAAACACATTTTATCTTTTTCGTGAACAAATTGCATTTTCGTATAATTACTTATTGATTTTTGAAAGTACTTGTGTTATAATATATTGGAATACATTTACGTAGTTAAGAGGTGCTTATTATGGCCGTTAGTTACAATAAACTTTGGAAACTACTTATTGA
>CACXED010000228.1 GCA_902766575.1 uncultured Ruminococcus sp.
AGTAGGTGCAGTGATTGTCGCAGCCCTCCGCGACCTTGAGATAGGCGAAATACTCGGGAGTCGTGATTATCCGCTCGCCGCCGAGCTTGACCTCATCCTTGTCGGCAAACGAGCTGTAGCGCCTGCCCTCGGCAGCTGACTTGACGGCTTCAACGATATCGTGTATGCTTCCCACGCCGAGCACCGCGTCGACCTCGGGCAGCTCCTCGAAGATAGATTCGCGATAGCGCTCGGCAAGACAGCCGGTGACGACTATTCCTTTGAGCGTCCGGTTCATCTTGAGCCAGCCGACGTCGATGATGTTGTCGATGGATTCCTGCTTGGCGCTCTCGATGAACGCGCAGGTGTTGACCACTACCACGTCGGCGTCGATGTCCTCGGAGACTATCTCAAAGCCCGCGTCGTAGAGCTCGTGCAGCATGACCTCGGTGTCGAGCTGATTCTTCGGGCAGCCGAGCGACACGAAGCCGACCTTTGTTTTTTTGTTCATTTTGTTCTTATTCCTTTTTATCTTTACATCATTTCGCGCAGCTTCCGCTTCACGTCGGAGGGCGAGTAGCCGTATCTGAACATCGCGGCGATCAGGCTCTCGCGGTACTTAAGCCCCTCGGGACTCGAGTCGAGCCGCGAGAGATCGGCTTTCTTTTCAAGAAGCCTCGTCAGGCTCCCGTCGAAGTCTATCCCGTCGAGCAGCGCGTCAAGCCCGTCCGAAATTACTTCCCGGGAAATTCCCTTTTTGACAAGCTCCTGCTTTATCCTCGACCTGCCGTAGCCCTTGGCGGCGAGAGAATCGACCGCCCGCGAGAGCTGTTCCCTCTCGTCGATATAGCCGAGCCGCTCGGCATAGTCGGCTGCGTCCTCGGCAAGCTCACGCGCAAAGCCGCGCTGAACGAGCTTCTCAGAGAGCCGCCTTTTCGAGCAGTCGCCGTATGAGAGCAGATCGAGCGCTTTTTTCACCGCCGACCAGAGCCTTGAATCGTACTCGAGCTGATCGAACTGCTCCTCCGAAAGCTCAAAGGGCAGCGAGCCGGGACCTATCCTGCCTATCTCGAAAAGCATATTCGCCGCGACCGCTAATTTCCGCTCCTCGGAGTGTTCGCCGTTCGAGACGCCGACTGTGACGAGAGCCTCGTCGCCGCCGAGCCTTTCCTCGAGCGCGGTAACGGCGATTCTCATTCGGAGTCCTGACTGTCGGGCGAGAGCATACGGATGTCGAGATCGTCGTCGGCGCTCTCGTCGGGATCCTCGGCGGTATCGCTGTCGTAGTCCTTGCTCATCATCGACTCAACCTCGTCCTTCTTGGCGCGGATCTTCTCGGCGAGCTCCTCTAAAAGATCGGGGTTCGACTCGATATACTTTCTGGCGTTCTCCTTGCCCTGCGCGATGCGCTGACCGTCGTAGGAGAACCACGAGCCGCTCTTGGTGATGAAGCCGAGCTGGATTCCGATGTCGACGATCTCGCCCGATTTCGCAATGCCCTTGCCGTAGATGATGTCGAACTCAGCGGTCTTGAAGGGCGGAGCGACCTTGTTCTTTACGACCTTGCACTTGACGTGGTTTCCGTAGACCTCGCTGCCCTCCTTGAGCTGCTCGGCGCGGCGTATCTCGATTCTGACCGAGGCGTAGAACTTGAGCGCGCGTCCGCCGGGAGTTGTCTCGGGGTTGCCGTACATAACGCCGATCTTCTCGCGGAGCTGGTTTATGAAGATCACGACGCAGTTCGACTTAGCGACCGCGCCCGAGAGCTTCTTCAATGCCTGAGACATGAGTCTCGCCTGAAGTCCGACGTGGGACGAGGACATATCGCCGTCGATCTCCTGCTGTGTGACGAGCGCCGCGACCGAGTCGACGACCACAACGTCGATTGCGCCCGAGCGGATCAGCGCCTCGGCGATGTCGAGCGCCTGCTCTCCGCTGGAGGGCTGGGAGACGAGGAGACTGTCGATATCCACGCCGAGCGCCTTTGCGTAGACCGGGTCGAGGGCGTTCTCCACGTCTATGTAGGCAGCTTCGCCGCCGAGCTTCTGGGTCTCGGCAACGACGTGGAGCGCGACGGTCGTCTTACCGGAGGATTCCGGGCCGTAGATTTCGACGATTCTTCCGCGCGGAACTCCGCCGATTCCGAGCGCCATGTCGAGGGTCAGCGAGCCGGTGGAGATCGCGCTGACCTCAAGCTCGGGAGCCTCTCCCATGCGCATGATGGTTCCCTTGCCGTAATCCTTTTCGATCTGACTGATCGCGCCCTCGATCGCCTTGAGCTTTTCTTCCTTGTCGACGATCTGGGACGGCACGGGCTTGCTCTGAGTTTTAGCTTTCATTTTGTGTATATCCTGCCTTTCCTATTAGTACATGGCGCTGTCGAGTTTCCAGACGCCGTTATCCTTTTCGAGTGTTACCTCAAGCTCTCCGTCGGGAGCCTTGACCGCGACGATAGCCTTGAAGCGGTTCTGCTTGACTACGCGGATTTCCGAGAGATCGAACCCGCGCTGAGCGCCGAAATCCTCCGTGACCGACGGGTCGACGTAGAGCTTGCCGTCCCGCTCGGTGAATTTCGCGGCTATCGCGCCCTCGTCGGACGATACGCCCGAGAACGCGGTGTTCGAGAGCACCTTGATATAGCCCTCGGAAAAGACCTCGCGCATCGCCGACTTTATCGCGTCGATCGACTGATATCGGCTGTCGGTGACGAGATAGGAGCCGTTCTTCTCGGGCGTTTCCGAGCGCTCCAATCCGTCGCCGTAGATTATCGAGTACAGTTCCGAAGCCTTTGGAGCCAGCTCCCTTACCGCAGAAATGAGCTCATCCGAGTCGTAGCCGCCGCAGGATGAAACAGTGATGAGCACGAGAGTGAGCAGTACGCAAATTATCTTTCTCATCGCGCTCACCTCTCATATATCCCGATCGTCGTCCGGCTCGGAATCGGCGCTGACCGCGCCGGTATCATCGGTTCCGTCATCCCCGGAGATTTCGTCAAATTCTGGCTCGGGAAGCTCCGCGGTCTCGTTCTTTTCAGCCTCGGAGAGCTGAGCCTCGGTCTCGTCGTCGTTCTCGACCTTGGCGAAGTTGACGAGCGTCGAGCCCTCGGAGAGCTTCATCACGATAACGCCGCCCGCGCTTCTGCCGTAGAAGGGTATTCCCGAGATAGGCGTGCGGACAATCGTTCCGTCGTTGGTGATCATGAGGATATCGTCGGTCTCGGAGACGGCGGCGATCCCGGCTAACTTTCCGGTGCGCTCGCCGATGCCGTGGCACATAACGCCCTTTACTCCGCGGCTGTGGGACGAGAAGTTATCAAACCGGCAGCGCTTTCCGAAGCCGCCCTCGGTGATCGAGAGCAGCGACTTGGAATCGTCGACAATCGCGCAGCCGACCACAAAATCGCCCTCGGAGAGCGTGATTCCCTTGACTCCGCGCGCCGAGCGTCCCATCGGTCTGACCTCGCTCTCGCAGAAGCGAGCCGACATACCGTCGTGAGTTGCGATTATAACGTCCTCGTTTCCGGTGGTGTGCTTGACATACTGGAGCTCGTCTCCCTCGTCGAGGATAATGGCGATCTTGCCGCCCTTGCGCTGATACTCGAACTCGGAGAGCAGAGTTTTCTTGACGATACCGTTCCTTGTCACCATAAAGAGGTACTCGTCGGCGGCGAAGCCCGGCACCGAGATGACCGCGGTGATCTTCTCGCCCGCCTCGAGCTCGAGGATGTTGACGATGTTCGAGCCCTTGGCTGTTCGTCCCGCTTCGGGGATCTGGTAAGCCTTTCTCGTGTGAACCTTACCTGTGTTGGTGAAGAACATCACGAGCGAGTGGCTGTTCGCGACCATAACGTCCTCGACATAGTCCTCGTCCTTGGTGGTCATGCCGATTATTCCCTTTCCGCCGCGCTTCTGAGCGGTGTAGGTGTCGGCGGGCTGACGCTTGATATATCCGGCGTGGGTCATAGTGATCACGCAGGCGTGGCGCTCGATCAGATCCTCATAGACGATATCGTCCTCGGCGGCGACGAGCTCGGTGCGTCTCGGGTCGGAGAACCTGCTCTTGATCTCGAGCATTTCGGTCTTGATGATCTCCTTGATCTTCCCCTCGTCGGCGAGAATGGCGGTCAGCTCGGCGATGATCTCGGCGAGCTTTGCGAGCCTTTCCTCGATCTTCTGTCTTTCGAGACCCGAAAGCCGTCCGAGCGTCATTTCGACTATCGCCTGAGCCTGAATATCGTCAAGCCCGAAGCGCTCCATCAGCTTCAGCTTTGCGTCGGGTATCGAGGCGGACTTCTTGATTATCTCGATGACCTCGTCGATATTGTCGATAGCGATCTTGAGACCCTCTAAGATGTGAGCCTCGCGCTTGGCCTTTTCGAGATCGAATTTTACGCGGCGGGTGATAACGTCCTCCTGATGAGCGACGTAGTACTCGAGTATCTGCTTTAAGTTGAGCACCTTCGGCACGTTGTTTACGAGCGCGAGCATATTGATAGCGCAGGTGTCCTGGAGCTGTGTGTACTTGTAGAGCTGATTCAGGATAACCTGACCGTTCGCGTCGCGGCGGTACTCGATGACGATGCGCATACCTGCGCGTCCCGACTCGTCGCGGATAGCGGTGATGCCCTCGATGCGCTTGTCGCGGACGAGCCCTGCCATCGACTCGATGAGCATACTCTTGTTGACCTGATAGGGTATCTCGGTGACGACTATGCGGTGCTTTTCCTCCTCGACGGTACACTTTGAGCGCACCATGACCCGTCCGCGTCCGGTGGAGTAAGCCTCGTAGATGCCGTTGGAGCCGTAGATAGTCGCGGCGGTGGGGAAGTCGGGACCCTTGATGAACTGCATGAGATCCTTTATCGTGCAGTCGGGATTCTCCATCAGATATATCGTGCCGTCGATGACCTCGCCGAGGTTGTGCGGCGGGATGTAGGTCGCCATGCCGACCGCGATTCCGATCGAGCCGTTGACGAGCAGGTTCGGGAATCTCGCCGGGAGCACCGACGGCTCCTTGCGGCTGTTGTCGAAGTTGGGAGTGAAGTCGACGACGTTCTTTTCGATATCCGACATCATCTCGTTGGCGAGCTTTGCAAGCCTTGCCTCGGTGTAACGGTAAGCGGCGGCGGGGTCGCCGTCAACCGAGCCGAAGTTTCCCTGACCCTCGATCAGCGGATAGCGCATTGAGAAATCCTGCGCCAGTCTGACCATCGTGTCGTAGACGGCCGAGTCTCCGTGGGGATGATAGCGTCCGAGGACGTTACCGACCGTCGTCGCCGACTTGCGGAAGGGCTTGTCGTAGGTGAGGTGATCCTCGTACATAGCGTAGAGTATGCGTCTGTGAACCGGCTTGAGACCGTCGCGCACGTCGGGGAGCGCGCGGGACATTATGACGCTCATCGAGTAGGCTATGAAGGAATTTTCGACCTCGTGCTTCATCTCTATCCCGACGATTTTCTGATTCGGGAAGGAGATGTCTTCGTTTTTATCGTTCTTGTGTTCCATTTCTACCTCTTGTGTTTTGTGGAGATACTTTTCCATAGCTTCGGGTTTTCATATCGTTTCAACACGCTTTTCAACAGGGATGCGAACATCTCTGTGGAGAACTGTTCCAAAGCTCTCAACAGCCGCCGGAAGTCGATGCTCCCGGGCTTTTACGGCAGGAGCCGCAAAGCTCCCGGAGCTTTTCATCAGAGTTTTACACAAGCCTTTGAACACCCTGTGTAAAATTCCGTCCACTGTATATTCATGTTGAAAAGACGTGAAAAACCGCGTCAGATATCGAGATTGGTCGCGTAGACGGCGTTCTGCTCGATGAACTCGCGTCTCGGCTCGACCTTGTCGCCCATGAGTATCGAGAAGGTCGCGTCGCAGGCGACTGCGTCGTCCATCGTGACCTTGAGAAGCGTTCTGGTCTCGGGGTTCATCGTCGTTTCCCAGAGCTGCTCGGGGTTCATCTCACCGAGACCCTTGTATCTCGAAGCCTCCGCGCCGCTGCCGAGCTCGGCGAGATATGCGTCCTTTTCGGCGTCGGTGAAGGCGTATCGGGTCTGCTTACCCTTGGTTATCTTGAAAAGCGGCGGTTGAGCTAAGAAAACGTGTCCGTCGTCGATGAGCTGACGCATATGCCTGAACAGGAAGGTCAGCAGCAGTATCCGTATATGCGAGCCGTCCACGTCGGCGTCGGCCATCAGGATTATCTTTCCGTAGCGGAGCTTGTTGATGTCGAACTCGTCGCCTATTCCGCAGCCGAGCGCCTGGATTATCGGTATCAGCGACTGGTTGGAGTAGACCTTGTCGAGCCTTGTCTTTTCGACGTTGAGCACCTTTCCGCGCAGCGGAAGGATTGCCTGAAACCTGGAGTTGCGTCCCGACTTTGCCGAGCCGCCTGCCGAGTCTCCCTCGACGAGATAGAGCTCGGTGAGGTCTACTCTGCGCTCCTGACAGTCGGCTAACTTTCCGGGGAGCGAGGAGTTCTCGAGCACCGATTTCCGGTCGCGGGCGAGCTCGCGCGCCTTTCTGGCGGCCTCTCTGGCTCTCGACGCGGCGAGGGTCTTTTCGAGTATCGCCTTGGCAGCCGCAGGGTTCTCCTCAAGGTATTCGGTGAGCTTGTCGGTCACAAGTCCGGCGACGAGCGTTCTCATGTCGGAGTTGCCGAGCTTTGCCTTGGTCTGGGACTCGAACTGCGCGTCGGTGAGCTTGACGCTGATTATCGCGCAGAGCCCCTCGCAGGTGTCGTCGCCGGTGAGGTTCCTGTCGTCTCCCTTGAGGTAATTATGCTTTCTGGCGTAGTCGTTCATGACCTTGGTCAGCGCCGTTCTGAAGCCGGTCTCGTGAGTACCGCCCTCGATGGTGTGCATATTGTTGGCAAAGGACATGATATTCTCGTTGTAGCTGTCGTTGTACTGCATTGCGACCTCGGCAATCGAGTCGCCCTTTTCGCCGCGCATATAGATCACGTCGGGATGTATCATCGCGAGCCGTCTGACGTTGTTGAGATGCTCGACGAAGCTCTTGATTCCTCCCTCGTAGCAGAGCTCGACCTCGCGCTTCGGCTCGACGCCCTCGGGCAGTCCGAGCTGCTCCGGAGTGCGCTCGTCCCGGAGGATAATCCTGACTCCGGCGTTGAGGAACGCCTGCTCGCGGAGCCGGTTCAGAATCGTGTCGTAGTCAAAAACCGTCTCCTCGAAGATCGTCGCGTCGGGCTTGAAGCGGACG
>CACXED010000229.1 GCA_902766575.1 uncultured Ruminococcus sp.
GCCGCCGTGATGGTTCTGCCCATCGTGCTGACGGTGACGCGCTCCTTTGAGCCGGGTATAGTTGGATACATCGACTTCTATCTCTGGGAGCCTTATTATCTGCGGCTGTTCTGCAATTCGCTGTTGATTGCCGCCGCTGGTGCGTCGGGAAATGTGGTCGTATCGGTTCCGGCGGCGTATGTGTTTGCCAAGATGAAGTTTCATGGAAGCGGCGTGCTGTTTTTCGTGTATATCGTAGTCATGATGATGCCGTTTCAGGTAACGCTTCTGCCGCAGTACATCGTTTCCCGGGACTGGGGCATCTACGACACGCCCGCCGCGCTGATTCTGCCGGGGATTTTCTCGGCGTTCGGAACATTCATTCTGACGCAGATTCTGAAAACCCTGCCCGATGACATGATAGAGGCGGCGAAGCTGGAAACGGGCTCGACACTGCGGCTGCTGTGGCACGTGATAATCCCAAATCTGCGGGGAGGTATCGTGTGTCTGTTCGTTCTGCAGTTCACAGAGCTGTGGAACATGGTCGCAGAACCGCTGGTGCTGATGGAAACCGAGCTGAAGCTGCCGCTTGCCGCGATGCTGACCGACAGAGACGAGCCTGCGGCTCTGGCGGCGACGGTGGTGTTTTTGGTTCTTCCGCTGATGCTGTATCTGCTGTTTTCTGAACTTCTCCCCCAAAAGTGGACAACCACTTGAAAAAGCACCCGGATGCACAGCCCCGCTCAGAATCTCCGCAGGGTAGTGAGATAAGGTCGGGAACTCACCGAGCTCAGTCGACATCGAAAAGATGTACCCGGTCCAGGGAAAGTGCGGTTCTGAAAAATAAACCGTGTAAATTCAATTTTCCCGAAAATTCGTCAACTGTGAAGGACAGCGGTTAATCATTACCGCTGTCCTTCCGTTTCAGGGCTATACCTTCGCCGGATATCCGGCTCCGGGCAAGACCTTTTTGCCGAGCCTGTTGTGTGTGCATATCCCTTCATCCGTATATGCTGAGACATTCGTTTCCCGATCATTCACATAATTTTCAGATCAGGATACATCTGCTGATAACGCTTTGCTTCCTTGCTGTCGCAGACCATATAATCAATGTCGGCAAGGCTGCACTGATAATATGTGGAATTTGTTCTGAGCTTTGAGCTGTCGCAGAGGAACAGCTTTTGGGCGGCATTTTCGAGCATGACCTTGCGGACGGCGGTTTCATTGTAATTCACATCGTATATCTGACCGTCCTCCGTAAGCGAGCGCGCCGAGAAAACCGCCCAGTCCGCGTGGATATTTCCGAAGGTCGTCTCCGCTATCGGACCGACAAGAGCATACCTGTTGGGCGCGGTCTGGAGTCCGCCGCTGCATATCAGATTTATATTGCTTTGGCTCATAAGGCTCAGGACTTCAACATTGTTTGTAATCAGCGTGATGCCTTTCATATGAAGCAGCTCCTTTACAAAAAAGGTGCAGCTCGAGGATGGATCGACAAATATCGTATCACCATCCTTAATGAGCGCGGCGGCTTTTTTTGCGATTATATGCTTTTGCGACGAATTTTTGTTCATTCTTATCGGATACGAAACCAAAAACGAATCGCTGTTTACCAGCTCCACTCTGCCGTAGCTGCGGTTGATAACCCCGGAATTTTCAAGCTCCTCGAGATCGCGTCGTATGCTTGAGTAGCTCGCGAATATTTTTTTGGCAAGCTCCTGCGTTGTTATATATTTGTTTTCCCGCAGAAGCTGCAGAATCATTTCCTGTCTTTCGCTTTTTAACATGGCTGTAAGCTCCTTATAGGTGAATATTGTTGAGCAATGTGCAATAAATATATGATTATTCGCCGTTTTTCGAATATTGCTTGCAATTCCCTGCGATTATATTATATAATAGATATATGGTTGATGTCAATATGAATCGATCAAAAATTTCCAATGAATTTTACAGGGCAATTTAGGATGAAAATTTCAGAACTGTTAAAAGGGCGGGCCTGCGGCTGCGGAAAATGCCATTCCTGCAATATCGAAAAGGTTGTTATCGAAAAAGGAGCTATAAATAAAATCTACGATTTAGCGGCGGCGTATGAGCGCATTATTCTTGTCGCCGATAAGAATACATACGCCGTATGCGGAAGAAAGGCGGCGGAACTTCTAAAGGAAAAGCTCCAGGACAAGCTGGTTTTTTCTGACGATTTGCTGATACCCGATGAAGCGGCGGTGGAAAAGCTCGACCGGATTATTTCCGATACGACCGATTTATTGCTTGGCGTGGGCTCGGGCGTAATTCAGGATCTGTGCAAATATGTGAGCTTCAAAAGAGGACTGCCGTATTTTATTATCGCTACAGCGCCGTCAATGGATGGCTACGCTTCATCCGGCGCGGCTATGATAATGGGGAACATGAAAGTGACCTATAACGCCCATGTGCCGCAGGCGATAATCGCCGATGTTGATATTCTGAGGAACGCGCCCATGGAAATGATACGGTCGGGCTACGGCGATATTATCGGCAAGCTGTCCTGCCTGAACGACTGGCGGCTGTCTGCGGCGGTGAACGATGAGTACTTCTGTCAATATGTATACGACCTCACGCTACAGATGACGGACAGCATTAAAAATGACGGAAAGCTGCTGCAGGAGCGAGATGAAAACGCCGTGAAAAGGCTGACCGAAGCGCTGATCGGCGTGGGCATTGCAATGGCGTATGTGGGCAATTCAAGACCTGCGTCGGGAAGCGAGCATCATCTGTCGCATTTCTTTGAGATTACGGGTATTCTTTATAACGAGCCGTATTTCATGCACGGCACGGACGTCGCGTTTTCAACCGTGTATACCTGCCGTATGCGCGAGGAGATATCAAGGCTTGACACGCCTGAACAGGCGCAGAGGTTCGACCGCGCGGAGTGGGAAAGCAGAATACGGTCGGTTTACGGCACTGCCGCACAGGGAGTTATAGAGCTTCAGAACAGAGCGGGTATGTACGACGAGGATAAGATTTCCGTATATAAGGAAAAGTGGAAGGAGATACGCGAAATATTGGCGGACGCTCCGTCCTCGGATGAAATCATTTCATATCTTGAAAGCGTCGGGCTCGATATCTCCGATTTTGAAAAGCTGTATGGGACAGAGAAGCTCGAAAACGCGAAATGGTTCGCAAAGGATCTTAAGGACAGGTATTCGGTACTGTGGCTGTATTACTGCCTTTTCTACCGTTCTGTAATATAGTAAAAACTATTGAAGCAAGGAGATTATAACAATGATGAGAAAACTCAGCAAGACCTGGATAACCTCGGCACATCAGGGGTTTGTGGATGAAAATCTGCACTCGAACACCTTAGCCGCTTATGAGCTTGCCGCAAAAAAGGGAGCCGATATGATTGAAACCGACGCGAGAATGACAAAAGACGGGGTTCTGATCTGCAACCACGACCCGGAAGTCAACGGCTACGACGAATCGGGCAACGTAGTCAAATATGTGATTTCGGAAACCGATTACGAAGTTATAAAGAATGTCAGCTTACTTAAGGAAAGGGCGGAGGATAATCGGGTTCCTACGCTTGAAGAAGCTCTGCATCTTGCTTACATCAGCGGTATGTGTATAAATATTGATTTGAAGGAAGGCATTAGAATTGCGGAAAAGGTAGCAAAGCTGGTCGTCAGCATGGGTATGCGCGGACGAACGGTTTACGCGACAAACGGCGCGGGCGCAGAGGCTATAAATCTGATCCTGTCGATAGACCCGGATGCGAGATTTATTGATACAAAGCAGAATTTTACAAAGGAGGCTCTGCAAACCGTAAAGGATTATCCGGCGAAATGCTATGTCTTCACCGGAGATTTTTCGGATGAGAACATAGCGGAGATCCGGGAAAGCGGCTGTATGCTGGCGGCGATTTCCCTGAACGAGAGGAATGTAAAGGACGCATTCAGGCACCATCCCGATATGGCGGAGTATCCGCATACCAGCGATTTTGAGAAGATCGAAAAGGATTTATTCAACTGATATGAAAACAAATTTTATTAAGAGGAGAACGAAAATGAAAAAAACGAAGAATGTCATTTCACTTTTACTGCTTGCTTCCATGCTTTCCGCCGTTGCCTGCGGCGGTACGGAGGCTCCGGGCGGAACAGACGTCGGCACAACCTCAGCAGGAGAAACCACCGCCGAGGTCGATACAACGGCACGCGACAGTCTGCCGGACAATCTTGATTTCGACGGCGCGGAAATAACGATGCTGGTTCGCGGAAATCTGTCCATGCCGGAATTTTTTGTCGAGGAGCAGTCCGGAGACATTGTGGATGACGCGCTGTACAACCGCAACGCTGCGGTCAGCGACAGGCTGAATGTCAAGCTCGACTTTGTCGAGGAGCCCGGCGCTTACGGTGAAAAGGAAACCTTCGCTCAGAAGCTTACAAACAGTATTCTCGCCGGAGACAGGGCTTATGACGTCGTTGCAGGATACAGCATGGCGATTGCAAACCTTGCGGCTGACGGAATGCTGTACGACCTGAATGAGACAGCATATCTCGATTTCTCCAAGCCCTGGTGGTCGGACAGCCTTCAGAAGGAGTCAACGGTCAATGGAAAGCTGTTTTTCGCCAGCGGCGATATATCGACCAATCTGCTTTACTATATGTACGCCACCTTCTTCAACAAGACTATGATGAGCGAATATGATCTTGAGAGTCCGTATGAGCTGGTTCTTGACGGAAAATGGACGCTCGACAAGCTGATCGAAATGACCACCGATGTATATTCCGACCTCAACGGCGACGGTAAAAAGGACTATGACGACCGCTTCGGCATGGTAGTCGCAGACGTTTACATCGACCCGTTCTTCTTTGGCAGCGGACTCAAAACGACCGAGCTGGACAAAGACGGCGTACCTCAGATTTCTCCGCTTTTCTCAAGCGAAAAGACTCAGGACCTCATAGATAAGCTCTGCACATTCCTGCATACATCCAACGACGCGATAATCGCTAAGGGCGGTGAGGAAAGATTCTTCTATTTCGATCAGGGCAGATTCATGTTCTCAAATAATGAAATCCTGTTCGCCGTCACCAATCTCAGAAACAAGGATTTCGAGTATGGAATCCTGCCTGTTCCGAAATGGGATGAGGCACAGGATGAATATTACACTATTGCTTCGTTCCCCTATTCGCTGTACGGAATACCGATAGACGTCGAAGACCCGGATATGGTTTCTGCGGTTCTGGAAGCGCTTGCGTCCGAAAGCTATCGCACCGTATCGCCGGCGCTCTTTGAGGTAGCGCTCAAGGTCAAGTATTCGTCAGATGATTACGCGTCAAAGATGTATGATATCCTCAGGGAAACTATGACCTACGACTTCGGAAGGGTTTTCACAGACAGCCTTAACTCGCTTACATTTTCCATGTTCCGCGACAGCGTAGCAAGTGATAATACCAACTGGGCTTCGACTTACGCTGCAAATTCCGCGACTTTGGAAAACAAATTGAATCAGCTCCTCGAAGGCTTTGAATAATATCATCCGAGTGTTAGACTTCTTTGAGAATCCTTAATAATATCCAATACGATACAATGAAGAACAGCGGTTATCATTACCGCTGTTCTTTATTTTTGTTGAACATCGTGGCTCCCGTATGCGATATGCAAAGCATATTATGCTTTTTTGATTCTGATTTTGGTTTCAAGCTAATTGGGTGTAAATAAATATTATACTGTTATACAATAAGGCAGAACCGCCTGTTCCAATGATATTTATACTATTTTAATGTAAACTCCCGTATTCCTGTCGCACTTTTAATCCGAATGGCTGTAAAATAGTATCAGAGGCAAGAAAGAGGTGTGTTTATATGGGACTTCGAAAGCAATTACGCAAATTTGAGCTGAAGTTTGACAGATGCGCGGAAAAGGTGATCTGGCGTCATCCGATACTCGGTTATTTTCTTCTGTTTGTCGCAATGCCGATATTTGTGCTTGCCTGCGTATGCCTGCTTACGATGCTGATAACTTATCCGATGGCATTGATTTTCGGCTGGCTGTGAAGCTCTTAACACATTATTTACGCACCGATTTGAAAGCCTTACACCGTTTTTACGGCGTTGGTAATATAATTGATTCAGATCAAGGAGGTAATAAAAATGCAGGCAATCGTTACATTGACCGGCATCTGCGCGGCGGCTCTGCTCGTGTGGTATGTCTGGATACTCATGAAAGGGGATGACAACACATGATGGCAATTCTGCAATATATCCTCTATCTCGCGGTGCTTATCTTATTGGCGATACCGCTCGGAGCGTACATAAAAAAAGTCATGAGCGGCGAGAAAACCTTTCTCTCAAAGCTGCTCACACCCTGTGAGAACGCGGTTTATAAGGTCATGCGCGTCGATAAGGACGAGCAGATGTCATGGAAAAAATACGCTATCTGCGTACTGATATTCTCCGGTATAGGGCTGATCTTCCTGTTCCTTTTGCAGCTTTTACAGGGCGTTCTGCCCGGCAATCCCGAGGGACTCGGCGGCGTAAAATGGGATCTCGCGTTCAACACCGCGTCGAGCTTCGTCACCAACACCAACTGGCAGGCTTACAGCGGCGAGTCGACCCTCAGCTATCTGACGCAGGCGCTCGGACTCACAGTCCAGAACTTCGTCTCGGCGGCGACCGGAATCGCGGTGCTGTTCGCGCTGATCAGGGGCTTCGTCAAGGTCAGGGAGAGCGGGCTCGGCAGCTTCTGGGTCGACCTGACAAGAATAATCATCCACATTCTGCTCCCGCTCAACCTCGTGATCTCTGTCCTGCTCGCAGGCGGCGGAGTTATACAGAACCTCAGCGGCTCAAAAACCGTATCTCTGCTCGAGCCGATCGCAGTCAGCGCCGAAACGGTGACTGTGAAGCCGGATGACGGAACTGAAATCATTATAAACGAGGGCGATATTCTCGGCAGCTATAAGCGCGGAGAGACAGAGCTGAACAGCGATACGCTTTCCGGAGCTTCAATCAGCGCCGACGAGGATTCGCACAGCGCGGTAGTCACCTGCGCCGGACAGGCTGTAAAAGCTAAGCTCGTGACCGAGCAGTTTGTCCCGATGGGTCCCGCGGCGAGCCAGGTCGCAATCAAGCAGACCGGCACAAACGGCGGCGGCTACATGGGCGTCAACTCGGCGCACCCGCTCGAAAATCCAAATGCTTTCACCAATCTCATCGAAATGACCTCGCTGCTGCTGATACCGGCGGCGCTCTGTTTCACTTTCGGACAGGCGGTCAGGAACAAAAAGCAGGGAATCGCGATCTTCATGGCGATGTTCATCTGCCTTGTCATCGCGCTCGGAGTCATAGCCGTAAATGAACAGTCGGCGACGCCTCAGCTTGCACAGAGCGGAGCGGTCGATATCTCGGCTCTCGATCAGGCGGGCGGAAACATGGAGGGCAAGGAGACCCGCTTCGGAATCGCTTCCTCGTCAACATGGGCAGCCTACACGACGGCGGCTTCAAACGGATCGGTCAACTCGATGCACGACAGCTATACTCCGCTCGGCGGCATGATAACGATGCTTCTGATGCAGCTCGGCGAGGTCATCTTCGGCGGCGTCGGCTGCGGACTCTACGGAATGCTGGCTTTCGCGATACTGACGGTATTTATCGCCGGACTGATGGTCGGCAGAACGCCCGAGTTCCTCGGCAAGAAGATCGAGCCCTTTGAGATGAAATGGGCGGTGCTCGTCTGCCTGGCGACGCCGATCGCGATACTGGTCGGCAGCGGCATTGCGGCTGTTTTTCCGGGAGTCGCGGACAGTCTGAACAACTCCGGAGCGCACGGCTTTTCGGAGATGCTCTACGCCTATTCGTCGGCGGGCGGAAACAACGGCTCAGCCTTTGCGGGCTTCAATGCGAATACGGTATTTCTGAACATATCGCTGGGACTGGTGATGCTGTTCGCGCGCTTTTTGCCGATCATCGGAACGCTTGCGATAGCCGGAAGTCTCGCTCAGAAGAAGCTGATAGCGACCACTGCCGGAACGCTTTCGACTACGAATGGACTGTTTGTGTTCCTGCTGATCTTCATAGTGCTGCTGGTCGGCGCGCTGAGCTTCTTCCCGGCGCTCGCACTCGGTCCAATAGCCGAATTTTTCCGGAGCCTTGTATAACTTCAGGGAGGTATCCAAATGTCACACACAAATAAAAAAGGTACGATGAACAAAGGTATGCTCATGAGAGCAATAAAGGATTCGTTCATCAAGCTGAATCCCAAAACACAGACCGGAAATCCCGTCATGTTCCTTGTATATGTGTCGGCGATAATGACAAGCTTTCTCTGGCTGGCGTCGCTGTTCGGCGTCGGGGACGCGCCTTCCGGTTATACGTTAGCGATAGCGATAATTCTCTGGTTCACGGTGCTGTTTGCAAACTTTGCCGAAGCGATTGCCGAGGGCAGAGGAAAGGCGCAGGCCGATTCGCTCCGGGCGTCGAAAAAAGATGTTGAAGCGCATAAAATCCCCTCCGCCGACCGCAGGGACGAGATAACCGCCGTCGTTTCGTCCTCGCTCAGAAAAGGCGATATCGTCATAGTCAAAGCCGGCGAGCAGATTCCCGGCGACGGCGAGATAATCGAGGGCGCGGCTTCTGTAGACGAAAGCGCGATCACCGGTGAATCCGCGCCGGTCATCCGCGAAGCCGGAGGCGATAGAAGCGCCGTTACCGGCGGCACGACCGTCCTCTCGGACTTTATCATCGTCAGAATCACCAGCGAGGCGGGCGAGAGCTTCCTTGACAAAATGATTGCGATGGTCGAGGGCGCGGCGAGAAAGAAAACTCCGAACGAGATCGCATTACAGATATTCCTCGTGGCGCTTTCGATAATCTTCATCCTTGTCACGACGTCGCTCTACACCTACTCGGTGTTCTCGGCAAAGCAGGCGGGAATCGAAAATCCGACTTCGATAACTACCCTTGTCGCGCTGCTTGTCTGCCTTGCTCCGACGACGATAGGCGCATTGCTCTCGGCGATCGGAATCGCGGGCATGAGCCGTCTGAATCAGGCTAACGTCCTTGCGATGAGCGGTCGTGCAATCGAAGCCGCCGGAGACGTGGATATCCTGATGCTCGACAAGACCGGCACGATAACCCTCGGCAACCGTCAGGCGTCGGAGTTCATCCCGGTCGACGGAGCGAAGGTCGATGAGCTTGCCGACGCGGCTCAGCTCTCATCTCTTGCCGACGAAACGCCCGAGGGACGCAGCGTAGTCATTCTCGCTAAGGAAAAATTCGGTATCCGTGAGCGCAGCCTTTCGGATAAGAATATGACCTTCATCCCGTTCACCGCCGCGACAAGAATGAGCGGCGTGGACTTTGACGGAAACGAAATCCGCAAGGGCGCTGCCGACGCGGTCAGAGACTATGTGACAAAGGCGGGCGGAATCTATTCCGACGAGTGCGACAGGGTCGTGAAATCGGTCGCTTCAAAGGGCGGAACGCCGCTCGTCGTCGCGAAGAACCACAGAATCCTCGGCATAATCTACTTAAAGGATATCATCAAGCAGGGCGTAAAGGAAAAGTTCGCCGATCTGCGCAAAATGGGAATCAAAACCATAATGATCACCGGCGACAACCCGATTACCGCAGCCGCGATAGCCGCCGAAGCCGGAGTTGACGATTTCCTCGCCGAAGCGACTCCCGAGGGCAAGCTCACGATGATACGCGACTATCAGAGCAAGGGACATCTCGTCGCAATGACCGGAGACGGTACGAACGACGCGCCCGCACTGGCTCAGGCTGACGTCGCCGTCGCGATGAATACCGGTACTCAGGCGGCAAAGGAAGCCGGAAACATGGTCGACCTCGACTCCTCGCCGACAAAGCTCATCGACATTGTACGAATCGGCAAGCAGCTCCTCATGACCCGCGGAAGCCTTACGACCTTCTCAATCGCCAACGACGTGGCGAAGTATTTCGCGATAATCCCAGCGCTGTTCATGGGACTTTATCCCGGACTTTCGGCGCTGAATATCATGGGTCTGCATTCGCCGGAGAGCGCGGTGCTGTCGGCGATAATCTACAACGCGCTGATCATAATCGCGCTGATACCGCTGGCGCTGAAGGGCGTAAAATACCGCGAGGTTTCAGCCGGAAGGCTCCTGTCGCGCAATCTGCTCGTCTACGGACTCGGAGGACTCGCCGCGCCGTTCATATTCATCAAGCTGATTGATATGCTGCTGGCAGTCCTCGGACTCGCCTGAGCTATGGGCATGGAAAGGAAATGATATAATGAAAACATTGAAACAGATTCTGCCGAAAGCGGCGGCGATATTCCTGATCTTCACTCTGATCTGCGGAGTGCTCTACACCGGTATAGTCACCGGAATCGCGCAGCTGATTTTCCCCGATAAGGCGAACGGCAGCATAATCGAGGTCGACGGCAAAAGCTACGGCTGCGAGCTGCTCGGTCAGCAGTACTGCGATGAGTCGCATATGTGGGGACGCATAATGAATATCGACGTCACGACCTTTGCCGACAGGGACGGAAATCTGCTGATGTACGCTTCGCCGTCGAATATCTCGCCCGCGAGCGAGGAATTTGAAGCCCTCGTGTCGGAGCGCGTTGAAATGCTCCGCCGATTCAACCCGGACATGGACGAAACGGCGGTTCCGGTCGAGCTTGTCACCTGCTCGGGAAGCGGACTTGACCCGCACATCTCACCTGCGGCGGCGGAGTATCAGATTCCCCGCGTGGCGAAAGCCAACGGCATGACCGAGGACGAGGTGCGTTCGATAGTCGAAAAATGCACGAGCGGACGCTTCCTCGGTATCTTCGGCGAGGAGACGGTCAACGTGCTGAAGGTAAATCTGATGCTCGACGGCATACTAACGACGCTCGGGTGAAATCTTTACGCCATCTTTATGCGCAAAGATATATCCTTGTTATATTCTTAATCTCTGATAATGTATAATTAATGTCTACTGATTAACCGCCAACTTTTTGCATGGCATCAGCAAACCAAGCAGCCAATCCAAAAACTGCAAAAAGGCGCAC
>CACXED010000230.1 GCA_902766575.1 uncultured Ruminococcus sp.
ACTGTCGTGATGTCCGAGGCGTAAATGAACGGAATCGTGTGAGTGTACATATTGCAGGCAAAGCCCCAGCGGTCGTTCGTGTCCATATTGCCGTCGCCGTTGAGATCCTCGGCTCCGGCGGCGCTCATTTCGATGAGCTTGTCGATCGTCCAGTCGCCGCTATTGACGAGCTTGTAGGGATCCTCGAGCTGGAGATCCTCCAGAACGCCCTTGTTGAAGAAGACAGCGAGCTTGACCTCGTTGAACAGGAGCGAGAGGTCGCCTACCGCGATGTAGGTCACGCCGTTTATGCTCGCCTCGTCGATGAAGCCCTTTTCCCACCACGGCTTTTCAAGATTGACATTAGGAACCTTATACCAGTCGAGATACAGCCCGTTCAGCGAGCCGGGAGCCGCGACATATGAGTATGCTGACAGGAGCTGATACTCGTCGTCGCCTGCCTGAATCGACTTGTCGGCGAGCTCGAGGACGTTGCCCATCGTGCCGTCGCCGTAGCCGTGAGTGACAATGCTGACATTGAAACGCTCCTCTACCGTGCGGTTGCGCTCATAAACCGCGTCGTCGATCACGTCTCCGGTCTGCTCGGAGTCATACTCGTAGGTGAAGTCGTTGCGCGAGAGAATATTGAACTCTCTGCCCTCATAATCGATAGTTTTGAGGTCGTCGCTGACGAGCTGACGCTTTTCATCGTCGGAGAGCTCGGCGGTCTCGGTCTGAGTGCTTTCGTCCTTAACCGCGCCGTCCGACGTATCCTTACTGTCCGATGCGCCCGAGCCGCAGCCTGTAAGCAGTAACGCGATGAGAATTGACAGTGAAATGAATCGCTTCATAAGATTATCCTCCTTGAATCTTATATATATGCACAATTATTCATTGCCTCAGCGAGAATTGTGTATATAATTATTATACCATTTGAAAATAGTTCTGTCAAGTCTGACGGATTGCATAAAATAGTACTATTTCAGCACAATATTAAACTATAAGCTGAAAAAGGAATTTCCGATGTAAAAAATATTTTACCTAAACCGGGGAAAATGGGGTTGATGAATCGACGGTTATGTTGTATAATATAAGTAACAAATAAAGTCGCCGCAGGCGGGAGGAATGACCATGCAGAACGACAGATGCTACGAATACACTCAGAACCGGGAGCTGAGCTGGCTGAGATTTGACCGCAGAGTGCTCGAGGAAGCGGGGGACAAGTCTGTCCCGCTGCTCGAGCGGCTGAAATTCACGGCGATATTTTCAAGCAATCTCGACGAGTTTTTCATGGTGCGCGTCGGGAGTCTCTGCGACATCGCCAAGCTCTCGCCCGACGAGACCGACAACAAGAGCGGGCTCACCGCTGCGGAACAGCTCGAGCAGATCTACGCCGCTATACCTCCTCTGATCAAGCAAAAGCGCAGGATCTATTCGTCGGTGCGCGCCGAGCTTGACGAAAACGGCATACGCGATCTTAAATACGGCGAGCTTTCCGACGACGAGCGCAAATTCGCCGACCGCTGGTTTGGGGAAAATATGCTGCCGATACTCTCGCCGATCATCATCGGCAGTCACCATCCGATACCGCATCTCGCCAACAAGCAGCTCATCGCCGCCGCTCTGCTCAAGGACAAAAAGGGACGCCACGCGATCGGAATGATCCCAGTCCCCGAGTCCCTGCCTGCCTATCTCAGGCTGCCCGACACGGATCTGCGCTTCATCCGCATGGAGGAGCTGCTGACGGCAAAGGCGCTGACGCTTTTCGGCTCGTATTCGGTCTCGGAGCTCTGCGTGCTCTGCGTGACCCGGAACGCCGATCTCAGCTTCGACGAGGAAAAATTTGAGGACAGCGACGAGGATTTCAGCCGCAGAGTGTCAAAGCTGCTCAAAAAGCGCGATTATCTCACGATAGTCCGGCTCGAGCTTGACCGGAGGGTGTCGGACGGATTCAAGGCTAAGCTCGCCGCGATCACGCAGGTCGGAGCGCATCAGATCTACGTCGACGAATGTCCGCTGAATATGCGTTATGTCTTCGGACTTTCCGGCGAGCTCTCGCCCGACAAGGCGAAAAGGCTCGGATATCCGGCATATTCTCCGAGATGGCCGGAGGATCTGAGCCGACAGAAAAGCATGATCGGGCAGGTTCAGAAAAAGGACAGGCTGCTCTTTTACCCCTACGATTCGGTCGAGCCGTTTCTCAAGCTGCTCGGCGAAGCGGCGGTCAGACCCGACGTGCTGTCGATAAAGATCACGATCTACCGGCTCGCGTCGCTGTCAAAGATCGCGCAGACCCTCT
>CACXED010000231.1 GCA_902766575.1 uncultured Ruminococcus sp.
AAAGACCTTTTCGGTCGGTTTTGACTACAACAAGTTCAACGAGACCGACTACGCAAAGGAGCTTGCCGATTACCTCGGCATAGAGAACTACAAAAAGCTGATAACCGCCGACGAGTGCTTCGACGCCTTTCCGGATATCCAGTATCACATGGACGAGCCGCAGTCGAACCCGTCCTGCGTCCCGCTCTGGTTTTTGGCAAAGCTCGCCAGCGAGCAGGTCACGGTCGTGCTCTCGGGCGAGGGCGCGGACGAGATCTACGCCGGCTACGAGTGGTACGACGAGACTCCGATGATGAAAAAGTACAAGAGGATCCCAAAACCTCTCCGGGTCGCCGCCGCTGCCGTCGCAAAGAAGCTGCCCTACTTCAAGGGTCACGATTTCATCATAAAATCGAGCGGAAATCCCGAGGACTACTTCATCGGTCAGGCTATGGTCTGGGACGAAAAGAGCGCCTATAAGCTGCTGAAGCCCGAGTACCGCTGCGGACCGTCGGTCAAGGAGGTCACAGCGCCGATCTACGCCCGGGTTAAGGATAAGTCCGAGCTCGACAAAAAGCAGTACCTTGACCTGAACCTCTGGCTGCCCGGCGATATCCTGCTCAAGGCGGACAGAATGAGCATGGCGGCGTCGCTCGAGCTTCGCGTCCCCTACCTCGACAGAAAGGTCATGGAGCAGGCTCAGTCGCTTCCGCACGAGTACAAGATAAACGGAAAGAACACGAAGTATATCTTCCGCAGGGCGGCGAACAAGTCGCTGCCCGACGAATGGGCTGAGCGCAAAAAGGTCGGCTTCCCGGTTCCGATACGCTTCTGGCTCAGGGAGGAGAAGTATTATAATCTCGTCAAGGGATATTTCACCTCCGATTATGCCGCCGAGTTTTTCGACACCGACGAGCTTGTCGGTCTGCTCGACGACCACTATACCGAAAAAGCCGACAATCAGCGCAGGATCTGGACGGTTTTCACCTTCCTCGTCTGGTACAAGCGCTTCTTCATCGACGAGAAATAAGATTAACATCAGAAGGATAACAGAATGGAAAAGCTGAATATTATTCCCGTACTGCTCGGCGCGGATCTGAACTGCTACAACGTGGCGCGCGCTTTTCACGAGGAGTACGGGGTTAAGTCCTACGCCTTCGGGCGCTATGCTATCGGAGCGTCGAACTATACCCGCATTGTAAATTTCACGATAGTTGAGCGCATCGACGACCCTGAGGTGATGGTCAATACCCTCACCGAGTTTGCGGATAAGCACGAGGGCGCGTCGCTGATCGCGCTGGGCTGCACCGACGAGTACGCTTCGATGCTGATTCACTACGGCGACCGCCTGCGTCCGAGGTATATCGTCCCGTATATCGGCCCGGAGCTGTTCGAGCGGCTCGCCTACAAGGCGTCGTTCTATGAGGACTGCGACCGTCACGGGATACTCTATCCAAAGACTAAGATCATCACACCCGAGACTAAGCTCGAGCCGGCTCTGACCGAGTCGGCGCTCGGTTTCTCCTATCCGATCATTATCAAGCCCTCGGCGAGCGCGGTCTACTGGCGCTATCCCTTTGAGGGCATGAAGAAGGTCTACACCGCCGCTTCGGCAGGCGAAGCCGGGATAATCATCAGCCGGATCTTCGCGTCGGGCTATCCCGAGAAAATAATACTTCAGGACATGATCCCCGGCGACGACTCGAAAATGCGCGTGCTGACCGCCTATTCGGATAGGAACGGAAAGGTCAGGATGATGTGCCTCGGTCACGTGCTGTTAGAGGAGCACACTCCCAAGGGGCTCGGAAACCACTGCGCGATCATCACCGAGCAGAATCTGCCGCTGATGGAGCGCTTCAAGGCTTATCTCGAGGAGACCGGTTTTGTCGGCTACTCGAATTTCGACATCAAGTACGACGAGCGCGACAAGACCTACCGCGCGTTCGAGATAAATCTGCGGCTCGGAAGGTCGAACTACTATGTGACCTCGGCGGGCTTCAACGTCGCAAAATATATAGTCGAGGAATATGTGCTCGGAAAAGACCCGGGCGAAACGGCTTACTGCGATAACGAGATCTTCTGGCACAGCGTTCCCAAGGGCGTGGTCTATAAATACTGCCGCGATCCGAAATGCGTCGCAAAGGCTAAGGCTCTCGCAAAGGCGGGGAAGGCACACGCCTCGCTCTGGTACCGTCCCGACACCTGTATGAATCCCAAGCGGACGCTCTATCTCATCATGCACGGAAGAAATCACTACGGGAAGTTCAAGAAATATTATGGGAAAGTCTAAGCTGCTCGGAGTCCTCGGCGGGCTCGGGCCTATGGCGACCGTCTACTTTTACGAGCTGCTCACGTCCCTCACCGACGCGGGCTGCGATCAGGAGCATATCGACATGGTGATCTCGAGCCGGGCTACGACTCCCGACCGCACGGCGTTCATTCTCGGCGAATCGGAGGTCAATCCGATCGACGCCATGACCGAGGACGCGAAAAAGCTCGTCGGCTTCGGCGCGGAGCTTATAGCTATCCCCTGCAACACCGCGCACTATTTCTACGATCAGCTCGCGGCTGCGGTCGACGTGCCAATACTGAATATCGTCGAGGAGTCGGTAGCCTATCTCAAGCGAGAGAGGGTCAGCCGCTTCGGACTGCTCGCCACCGACGGGACTGTCCAGTCCGAGACCTATCAGAAATACTGCCTGGCGCACGATATGACCTGCATCGTTCCCGACGCCGAGCATCAGGCTCGGGTCATGGAGCTGATCTACGGTCAGATAAAACGCGGAAAACGCGCCGACATGGAGAGCTTTCGCGAGATCTCCGGCTATATGCGCTCGCTCGGCTGCGAGCGGCTGATACTCGGCTGCACCGAGCTTTCTCTGATCAAGCGCGACGAGGGGCTCGACGATTATTACACCGACTCGCTCGAATGTCTCGCGCTGGCGACAATCCGCGCCTGCGGGAAACGCACTCTACGGTAAAGGAAGGATCATATGCTGCTTTCTGATATCCTCGCTGATATCGAATACAGGTCGGACAGACCGACTGATTCTGTAAATATCGACGATATCGTCTACGACTCGCGAAAGGCGTCGGCGGGAACGCTGTTCGTCTGCCTCATCGGAGCCGTCACCGACGGTCATAACTACGCCGCGGGAGCTTATGCGAACGGCTGCCGCGCTTTCCTTGTGCAGAGAAAGCTCGAGCTGCCCGGCGACGCGGTTCAGATCGTCGTCAGCGACACGAGAGCGTCGCTCGCGCTGGCTTCGGCGGCGTTTTTCGGGCATCCGGAGCGCTCGCTGCTGATCATCGGCATCACCGGTACCAAGGGCAAGACCACGACAGCTTCGATGACCGCGGATCTGCTCAACGCCGGAGGAATCAACACCGCGACGATCGGCACGACCGGTATCGTCATCAACGGAGAGCGGACTCCGACAGTCAATACCACGCCCGAGAGCTATGAGCTCTACAAGGCGTTCCGGAAGATGGTCGAGTCGGGCGTCTCCTGCGTCGTCATGGAGGTCTCGAGTCAGGCGGTCTATATGCGGCGCATCGTCGGCATACACTTCCACATCGGAGTCTTTACGAATCTCTCGCCCGACCACATCGGCGGCGTAGAGCATCCGACCTTTGAGCACTACATGGCTTGCAAGGCCGAGCTTTTCCGCCAGTGCCGCTACGGGATTTTCAACGCCGACGATCCGCACTACACCGATATGGTCAAAAATTCGCGCTCGATCAATACGACCTTCGGCATGGAGGGTCAGCGCGACGTTTTCGGCCGCGACGTGAAACCGTGGAGACGCGGAAATCTGCTCGGCGTGAAGTTCACCTGCCGGACTATCCGCGGCGAGAACGAGATCACGCTCCGTATGCCCGGCGAGTTCAACGTCTACAACGCCCTCGCCGCGATAGCCGTCGCCGAGCGTATGCAGATCGACCAGAAGGTCATCGCGTCGGCTCTCGAAAGAGCTACCGTCAAGGGCAGATTTGAGATCGTCGAGCCGCCCGCCGGAGTGCTCGACGACGTGGTCTGCATCATCGACTACGCCCACAACGCGGTCTCGATGAGAGCCGCGCTCGAAACTATCCGACGCTACAAGCCGAAAAGGCTCGTCGTGCTGTTCGGCTCGGTGGGAGGACGGACACAGCTCAGACGCGGCGAGCTCGGCGAGGTCGCGGCTAATTTCGCCGACTTCGTGATTATCACCAGCGACAACCCGAATTTCGAGCCGCCGGAGGAGATCATCCGCGACATCGAAAAGAGCGTCGCCGCGACCTCCTGTCCCTACGTAACCTTCGTCGACCGGCGCGAGGCGGTCGAATATGCGATAGAACACGCTCTGCCCGGCGACTGCATACTTTTTGCCGGAAAGGGTCACGAGAGCTATCAGCTCATCGAGGGCGAGTACCGTCACTACGACGAGCGCGAGGAGATAACCGCCGCGCTCGAGAGAAACGCCGCGAGACGCGCTCTCGCGAACAACTGATTCTGACGGAGTTTTCATTATGAAACGTGCTCTGAGATTCACGGCGGCGATGCTGACCGCTCTTACGATAATTCCGTTTGCCGCTTCCTGCGGCGTGGACGAAGCTCTGACCGACATAGATACCGAGCCGGAGGTCACGACCGACGCCTACGACGGGCGAACCTATTCTCACGACGAGCGGCTCGCCATCATCGACGACGCGGTGCTTAAGCTGCCGGCTTCGTTTTACGATCCCGACGCCAAAGCAGAATATTTCGAAAAGCTGGACGCGATCCGCGACGAGTACGTCAATCCGGGCGTTATCCCCGACCGAGCTTTCTGGGAGTTCGAGCAGGCGAAGGCAAAGCTGACTGTCTCCTACAGCGGCGATTATCCGGTCGCGGTGCTCAACATCCCGGAAAATCTTGGCAAAAACTACGAGGACGGTCACATCACGGTCATCGACGGCGGAGAGGTCATTGAATCGGACGTCAGCGTCAAGGTTCGCGGCAACTCGACAGCCGGCGCGGCAAAAAAGCCGTATAACGTCAAATTTTCCGAAAAGGTATCGCTTTTCGGAATGGAGGAGGGCAAGAAGTGGAGCTTCCTCGCGAATTTCTTCGATAAGACGCTGATCAGAAACAAGTTAGCGCTCGATTTCGCGTCTAAGCTCGAGCTTGACTACGTATCGCAGAGCGGGTTCTGCGAGGTTTGGGTCAACGGGAAATTCGTCGGGAACTACCTCTGCTGCGAGCCGGTCTCGGACGGCAAGAACCGGGTCGCGATCGATACTTCGAAGTGCGATTTCATACTCGAGGTCTCGCCGTTCGGCGGCTGGGATTTCATTACCGGAGCGGGCGTGGAGCTTATCTACGACTCGCCCGAGGAGCCGACCGAAAAGCAGAAAAAGCACCTTTCGGAGCTGCTCGAAAAGGCTGAGGCGGCGATGAAGTCTGGCGAGTTGAAGCAATATTCGAAGTATATCGACGTAGACTCGTTCGTCGATCTCTACGTTATGATGGAGCTTTTCAAGGACGTCGACGGCTACTGGAAATCGCTCTATTTCTATGTAAAGGACGATATCCTCTACGCCGGGCCGCCGTGGGACTTCGATCTGACCTGCGGCAACGTAAGCACGAGCTACAAAGAGGATAACTATTACGACTACCACAACACTCACGGTCACGGAGACGGCTCGGGCGACTCGACCCACGGGCTGAGAATGGTTCACGGCTGGTGGAAGATACTGCTCGGGGACGAGGAGTTCTCCTCGCTCGTCCGGGAGAGATACGTTGAGCTTCAGCCGCTCATCGTCAATCTGTTTTCCGACAACGAGCTCGGGCAGAACCGGATAGACCTGCTCGTCGGAGCCAACGCCGATTCCTTTGAACGCGAATACGAGCAGAACGACACCGACTACAACGCCGGATGGGACATCGACAAGTGCTACAGCATCTACGCCGGAGAGTCCAAAGGCGACTACGGCGATAACATCGCTTTTTTGCGCGATTGGCTTGAGAAGCGCAACGACTGGCTGCTCGAAAATATTGGAAGATAAAAGAACACCGCCCGGTCGGAATCCGGGCAAGAAAGAAGTAAAAGGAAAATGAAAATACTCATACTCGGACTCGGACTGATCGGCGGCTCTCTGGCGCGCGCATTCAGATTCTACACAAAAAACGAGGTCGACGGCTTTGATCCCGATCCGGAGGCGGTCAGGCTCGCAAAGGTCGCCGGAGCCTGCGGTGAAGCCTTTACGACTATGCCGGAGCTCGACGGCTACGACCTGATAATTCCCGCTGCTTATCCCGAGGCGAACGTGAAGTTCCTCGAAAGCGGTAAAATTCCCGCCGGAAAGCTCGTCATCGACATCGGCGGCATCAAGCGAAAAATCTGCGAGGCAGGCTTCAAGGCGGCGGAGCAGGGCGACTTTACCTTTATCGGCGGTCATCCGATGGCGGGAACGCAGTTCTCGGGCTTCGCGGCGTCAAGAGAGAACCTTTTCAAGGGCGCTACGATGCTCCTCGTCCCAAAGGAGGGCGAGGATCCCGAGCTGCTTTCAAAGGTCGAAGCGCTTTTCCTCGAGATCGGCTTCGGCAGGATCAAGCTCACCGACGCCGAGACTCACGACCGGATCATAGCGTTCACGTCCCAGCTCCCGCACGTCGTCTCTGCGGCTTACGCCAAAAGTCCGACCGCACGCGAGCACGAGGGCTTCTCGGCGGGCAGCTTCCGCGACCTGACCCGTGTCGCCAAGCTCAACGAGGGAATGTGGAGCGAGCTTTTCCTCGAGGACCGCGATTATCTGATCCCCGAGATCGAGCGGATGGCGCAGAATATGCTCAAGGTCGCCGACGCTCTGCGCGAGGGAGACACGAAGAAGCTGACCGACGAGCTGCGCGTCGAGCTCTGAGCGGGCGAAAATATTGCGTCAGGCTATTGCTTAAACCGCGCGAATATGATATAATAGTATAAAACCCGCGTTTTGCGGTTGGTTCGAGGAGCGTTAATGGCAAAGAAGATTTTCGATACCTTTCTGCCGGACGGCATTTTTAAGAATATTTACGAGCTCACACCGGAAAAACTCGGCTCGGAGGGGATAAGAGCGCTGATACTCGACATCGACAACACGCTCGTCACCTACGACGACCCGCTGCCGACCGAGAGCGTCAGGGACTGGCTCGACACGCTGCATGCCGCCGGGATACAGACCGCGTTCGTGTCGAACAATCACGCCGACCGGGTCGGAAAATTCTGCGAAGGGCTCGGCTGCTACTATCACGCCGACGCCAAAAAGCCCTCGCGGAAATTCATGCGCGAGGCTATGCGGCATATGGGGACCGATATCAGCGACACCGCGGCTGTCGGAGATCAGCTTTTCACCGACGTCTGGGCTG
>CACXED010000232.1 GCA_902766575.1 uncultured Ruminococcus sp.
AAGCGCTCTAAAAGTTATAAAACTGACGAAACTCCGGCGTTTTTCCCGAAGCCCGTAGAAATTTCAGCCGATCAGCCGCTTCACGACATGACCGGCGATGATAAGTCCCGCGACCGACGGGACGAACGAGATCGAGCCGGGAATATGACGCGAGGTCTGCCCCTCGAGCTCGGACGGCTCGGTCGGCTTCACCGGCAGCTCGTCGGAGAAAAGCACGTCGCAATGATTTATCCCGACCTCACGCAGCTTTATACGCATGACCTTGGCGAGCGGGCAGGTGTGGGTCTTTGAGATATCTATGACCTTGAATTTTGTCGGGTCGAGCTTTGAGCCGGTTCCCATCGACGAGACGACCGGAATCCCGCGCGCTTTTGCCGCCTTGATAATCGCGAGCTTGGCTTTGACCGTGTCTATCGCGTCGACGATGAAATCGGGCGTTGATTTTTCGATTATCTCAGAGATATTGTTCTCGTCGGCAAAGACCTCAAAGGTCAGCGCTTCGCAGTCGGGATTTATGCGCCCGATGCGTTCGGCGGCTACCGCGACCTTGCTTTTGCCGACAGTAGTCGTGTCGGCGATGATCTGGCGGTTGATGTTGGTGAGCGAGACCGTGTCGCTGTCTACGAGCGCTAACTTTCCGATTCCCGCCCGCGCGAGCGCCTCGACGGTATAGCTCCCGACTCCTCCGACCCCGAAAATCAGCACCGACGCCGCCGAGAGCTTCCCGACCGCCTCGCCGCCGATGAGCATCCGCTCGCGCTGAAGCCAATCGTTCATTTGTGATTACTCCTTTTGATTTATTATACATATTATTATAACTCGTTTTAGGCAGAATGTCAATCTTTACTTTTGATTTGAGAATTGTCGAGTTTGTTCACACGCGCTTAATAACTTTATGGGATAATAATTTCATCAAATGATGAAAGGAGACCAGCCATGAAAACCACTTTTCGTATATTTTTTCTGCTTCTGACGATTTTCGCGCTCGCGTTCTGCGCGGGATGCTCGGACGGCGAGGTCGAGGATACGACCGAATATACCGTATATTTCCGCTCCGAGCGGCTCAAACTGCCCGAGAACTTTGCGACAAGCGGCAATCTCTCGCTTGCGGGAGGGAATCTGCTCATCCGCGGAGTTTCGACCGACGACGAACCCGACCCGGATGATCCCGACGGCTATGCTGAGCAGAAAAGACTGCTGCTCACGATCGACCTTGCGACCGGCGAACAGACGCTGACCGAGCAGACGGACGGCGGGGAAGACCGGCTTTTCGGCTCGTTCTACCTAAAATCCGGCGACCGTTTCGATTTCAGAATTAAGCTCAAGGACGACGACAGCGGCTATGAGTCGGCGTCGCTGACCCGCGTCAGGGGCGACAAGGAGCTTGAGGTTCTCGACTGCGGCGAGCTGTTCGAGGTCAAAATCTCAAGCATCAGGGTCAACCTGATCAGCGGCGACGGCGGATTCTCTGTCCTCACGATAGGCGAGCTCGGCGACGACCTTGTGATTGTCTCGAACCTCGGCGTCGTAAAGCTCGCAAAGGACGGCACGAAGCGGGTCTATACCTCGAAAAGCGAGCTGACCTCCGCGTCGTTTTCCGACGAGCGGCTGCTTGTCATCTATAAAAAATCGAACAAGACCAGCGCGGCTTACTTCGATTTCGACAAATTCGAATTAGGCGATCCGCTGAACCTCCCGGCAGAGTTCACGGACGACAGAGACTTTGAGCCGCTCGCGCTCGAGGGCTACGAAATCGCAGCTAAGCGTTCGGACGGCGTATGGGGCTTCAAGGTCGTTGACGGCGAGCTTAAGCCCGAGATGATCTGCGATTTTGTCGGCTCGGATATTGCGGGAAACTCGCTCGGCTCGTTTATCGCGGTCTCGCCGCGCGAATTCTGGCTGACCGAGTACGATTTCATCCGCGGCGGGAACAACATCTGGCGGCTGACCGCTATCCCGACCGACGAGTATGTCGAAAAGACGACGCTGACTCTCGCCGTTCTGCCGCGCTCAAACCAAGGACTCGAGCGAGCGGTCGTTGAGTATAACCGTTCGAACGACGAATATCGCATCGAGCTTAAGGTCTACGATGCGGTGAACGAGAATGGCGGCATCGACGCCGAAACGACCATGCAGCAATTCAACAACGACCTCGCCGCCGGGAAAATTCCCGACGCGGTTATGCTGGAGCCGTGGATAGACCCGGATATCTACGAGGCGCAGGGGCTTTTCTGCGACCTTTACGAGGTGATGGCTGACGCGGGCTATGACAGCTCGAACCTGCTCGAGTGCCAGACCGAATCCTTCACGCGGAAAAGCAAGCGCACGGGCAAGGACTATCTGCCCTATCTGGCGCTCGGCGCGAATGTCAGTACTCTTGTCAGCGACAGGAAAGTATTCGAAGGCAGACTGACGCTCGAACGGCTGCTCGACCTTGTGGACGAGGGCAATCGTCCGGCAAATCCTTTTAGCGATTACATAATGGTAAATAAAATGCTGAGCTGCGACCTTGAGGAGTTCATAGGATCGGACGGGACAATGAGCTTTGACAGCGGGCTTTTCCTGCGCTTCATCGAAACGACGCGGAATGCCGATTACATGAAGATACTTGAGGAGGAGCCGATATTCACGGATGTGTTAGTCAACAATTACTGGAAACTGATCAAGCTGAAAAGAAGCTACGAGGATTTCAATTTCGCCGGATATCCCGACGCCGACAGCCTTGGCGCGCTGCTGACGCCGTTAAATGTGTTCGGCATCTGCGAGAAATCAGAGCATAAGACCGAAGCTTTCAAAATTTTGGAAACGCTCATCAGCGACGAGTGGAACAGCGGACGGTCGGGGACGGGAATTCCTGTTGTTACCAAAAGCGCGTTCGACAAATATATGGAGTCGGATATTTCCAGATATCATTATATTACAGATAAAAGTATGATCTCATCAAAAACACCGATGAGCGACGAGCACATCGCCGAGCTGAAAAAAACTTACGGCAGCGGATTCTATTACGAGGTAACTGACGAAATTATCGAGGAGATCAGGTCGCTCATTCTCTCTGCCCGGGCCGTCAGCGCGCTCGATGAGACTATACTCTCGGTCGTGTGGGAGGAGGTCAGCGCGACAAACCATACGGCAAAGGAGACCGCGGCTATGATCAACGACCGAGCCGAGATTATCTGGCACGAGAAGCACTGAGCCGTTATGCTGGCAAAACTCCGCGGCTTTGCATATAATGCCGTGGAGGGATCACAAGAGCATGAACGGTAAAAATACAATAGGGCTCGCCTCGGTCACATGGGCGATGAAGGCGCAGGACGCGCTGCGGGCGTCAGGAATAGACTCGACGCTCGTCAGACTGCGTCCGGGACAGTCTCCGCGCGGCTGTTCGTGGGGCGTCGAGACTGCGCAGGAAGCGGAGCTCGTGCTCTCGGTACTGCGCAGCGCGGGTATCCCTCACAATCTTCTCGAAAGATAGATGCCGCAAAGGCATTTATCCGATCGGGCAGAGGGGAGGGAAATAATCTGATCTATTTTGACAACGCCGCTACGACCTATCCAAAGCCGGGCGCGGTGACGGCTAAGGTCGGTTTTGCAATGAAG
>CACXED010000233.1 GCA_902766575.1 uncultured Ruminococcus sp.
GCAGTTATCTGTGCTGCCGTCGTCCGAGAAGATTATCTCAAAATTGCCGCCGAAGGTCGCATCCATATACTCCGACGTCTGTCTGAGTGTGTCGGCGATGATCGCCGACTCGTTGTACATTGGTATCACAAGGGAAACTTTCATCGAGTCACTTCTTTCTGTAAACGAATATATCAAAATCGGCGGTGATCTCCAGCGCCGTCAGCAAATCGAGCTTCGCGGCGTCCTCCCGAGAGGTTCGGAAAGCGTAGGGCGTCATTGAAAAGAGCCGCTTTATGTTCTCGCCCTCGCAGACAAAGCCGTAGCTCAGCTCCGAGCCGCCGACAGGCTCAAAGCCCTCGGGGAGATCGCGTCTGCCCGCGTTTTCGTAGACCTCGTCGTAAACCGCCCGCTTCAGCTCGATAAGATGCCGCTTTCCCGCAGCTCCGACGATCAGCAGCCCGCCAGGACGCAGGATCCGCGCGAACTCAGCCTCGGCTATCGGCGCAAAGACGCTGACGACAGCCGCGCAGGACGAGCTTGCGACCGGCAGCGAGAATATGCTCGCGGTACCGAAGAACGCGCCGCTCTGCAACGCCCTCGCGCGTTTAGCCGCGTGCTCGCAGGCGTGCTTTGAGAGGTCGAAGCCATACACCCTCGCGTCGGGTCTTGCAAGCGCGAAAAGATTTGTATAATAGCCCTCGCCGCAGCCCGCGTCGACGATGACTCCGTCCGGCGGAAGCCTTTCGGACAGAGCCTCGGCGAACAGACGGTAGGCTCCGCTGTCGAGAAATGCGGTGCGCGCTCTCACCATGTCACGATCGTCTCCCGAGGTTCCGGGAGCGGCGGTCAGCGTTGCGTAGCCGCTCTTGGCGATGTCAAAGCAGTGCCGCTTTTCGCAGTAGAGACTGTTTTTCTCGCGGCGGAGCGGCGACTCGATCCCGCGCGCCCGGCATACCGGGCAGATAAGCTCGTCCATATCAGATACGCGCTGTTCCGTCGGTGAACAGCTTGGCGAGCCCCTCTCCGCGTCCGGCGCGAGAGCGCCCGAACCAGTCCCCGACGAGCGAGCTTATGTCAGGCTTTTCAAACACCGCGCCCTCGTCGCCGAACGAGCCGAGCTCGTCGGCGCTATAGCTCCGGTCTCCGAAGCGGCAGAGGAGATCCCGGTTTGTCGTGTAGTATTTATTTCCCGAGAGCCGGAGCTGAGCGTTCGCGCCGTCGTCGATTATCGAGTAGATCGCCGCGCCGGTCGCCTCGCAGAAGATGTTGTTCTTCACGGTGAAGGAGCCGCCGTCGCTCGGAGCGGTTATGCGCCAGATAAAGAGGTGATGTCCCATCGGCTGAGGATAGATCTCGGAGCTTCTCGGGATCGTGTCTCCGAACGCCGTGAAGCCGCCGCCCGCATAGAGGCAGATATTGTCCGAGAACTCGCAGTCGACGGGCATCCGGTCGCGTCCCTCGTAGGCTGCCATGCCGTAGTCGACGAAAAGGTTGCGCCGCATGACCAGACGGTGAGCCGGAGTCGTATTCTGACCGCCCTGCTGAGTGATACAGGAGTCGTAAATATTGTTGAAATAGCAGTCCTCGATCAGAATATCGTCGCCGATATTCCAGAACTCGATGGCGTTGCCGAAGCGTATTCGCAGTCCGCGGTTCCAGACCGCTCCGCCGATAAAGAGGAACGAGCAGCGCTCAACCCTGACATGGTGCGCTCCGCCCGAAAGCCCGTGGACTCCGCTGCCGTAGAAGCAGAGATCGCCCAAAGCCGTGTAGCTCTTGTTCTGGACGAGACAGCGCTTGCCGTAGAGCACGCACTCGATATGGCTCCGGACCCTGCCGGGATTTCCGACCGAATAGAGCAGCACCCGCTGAGCGACCGGCTCCGCCGAGTGATCTCCCATGCCGATACGGCTGTCATACCAGTCGCCCGGAGCTGCGAGCTTATCCTCGTCCCAGCGCAGAGTAGCGCCGATCCTGCCGTTATCGAAAATGAAGTTGCAGACCTCTGTCGAAAGCTCTTTTTTATATTCCCAGACATTCGGAGATACTTCAACCCAGTCGTCGGGATCGCTCACGTCAGCCGAGCCGCAGAAAACCGGGTTCGCACCCTCGCCGTAGGCTCCGTAGCTGACATAAGCCCCGGGAGCGCCCTCGACGCAGTAAAGGCAGTCGCGTATAAAGCTGCCGCGCCTGAAAAGTATGCTGTCGCCCGGCTTCACGTCGAGATCGCGATAGCTTTTTCTCGCTTTTTCCGGCGAGGAGCCGTCAAGCCTGTCGCTTCCGTTTGCAGGATCAATGTAGTAAATCATATTGATTTTCTCCTTAAATTTATCTCTCCACCTTTACGAGCTTTGCCTGAAGCGCGTAGCGGTAGAGTCCGGCGGGGTCGTTCTTACAGGTCGAGAGCGTGATGATCCGGTCGTCGGCGGTGAAATCCATATGCTTATTGAACATGGACTTGTCCTGCATCTCGTAGCAGAAGTCGACAAACTCGCTGTCCGAGTCGAAATACATCTCGAAATAGTGATAGGTCTCAATCGCCTCGAACACCGCGAAGGGCTCGTAGGTGTAGATGCCGTCAAAGGTGTATATCTCGATGACCTTTGAGTTGAAGGTCTCCTCGTCAAAGAATTCCATGACGTTGTTGAACATATTTCCGTCCTTCATGTTGTGACCGTAGAAGACGGTGTTCCGGTTCATTTCCATGTCGCGGTAGGCGCGGAAGTCGGCGAAGATCGAGCCGCAGACCATATATTCTCCGGTGTAGGCGTGCTCGAGATAGTATTCGTTGTCGGTATACTGAACGACGGGGAAGCTGATCCGTGTGCCGTCGATGTAGATGTAGCCGAAGATATCGGGATTGACGCCCTTGAGATAGGTGAGGTTAGACTTCATCTGCTCAAATCTCACGTTGTAGGAGTTGTCGCCCAGCTCGTCGAGGAGATCCTCGGCGTCGGTGGTGAGGTTTGTGTAGTAGTCGGGCAGAGCCGAGATCGGTCTTGAGCGCTGAGCGAGCCGGACGGCGTGCTCTCCGCCACCCAGCGTGGTGTTGAAGATATCCTGCGCGATCGAGCCGTAGAGATCGTCTCCGCGCTTGTAGTCGATAAAGCTCTGCGCCAGTCTTATCGCGCTGCCGACGAAGATCACAGCGCAGACGGCGATTATGAGCCTGCGCGCACCCTCGATAATCAGCTCCTGCGCGGTGTATTTTTTCTTGGGAGGCGGAGGAGCGATGTCGTCCGGAGTCAGCACCTTGAGAGAGTGCAGGAAGGGATCCGAGTCGTCGTCGCGCCTCACCTCCGAGAGCTCGTAGGCGGTATCGCAGATATCGCCGGCAGGCGAGGGCTCTGCGGCGGGCTTTTTGAATCTGTCAAGCAGTTTTCTGAGGTTCAAGCTGTGCCTCCAAAAATTCCGGAATAATAATGCGGATTTGTTTTTACTCCTATTATTATAAATGAGAAAAGCGGTTATTTCAAGGCTTTTCCGATTTTTTTTCGAGTATTGTTACAAATTTATAATAAATGCAGCAATAAAGCCCGGCGGACCCGGGCTTTATTATAGGCTTTTAAGAGATTATTTTCCGTAATTTCTGTAGGCGTCGTTGATCTGTCCACTTGCCTTCCTTGACGAGCGAGTAGAGGTCGCCGATCTTGTAGTCGTCGGCCATCGTCTTGTTGAAGTACATACAGTAAAGTCCGTCCCACATCGAGACCGCGATATCGCCGGTGATCATAAAGAGGCACTTGTTCAGCGTCAGGCTCTCGGTGCATTTTTCCGACCACCAGGGATTTGACTGAACTATCTCGGGAATGTCGTTGATGTTGAGGAACATTCCGTTCATTGCCGGAGTCACCATGCAGGCCTGATAGCCGGCGACCACATCAAAGGAGCCGTCGTTTGACATTATCGAGCCGGTCATGAACTTGTCAAAGATGTCGCGGACGTTCCACGAGCCCTCTACGCCGAGGAATTTCAGATCGACGTTGTAGTCCTCCCCGACCTTCTGATTCCGGCGGAAGATCGCGTCGCTGACGAGGTCGCCGGTCTCCTCCTCGATGTCGAACTCGTATGCCATTTCGGTGCGGTGGAGGATAGTGAACTCCTTTCCGCCGTAGTCGGGGAGCGGAGCCTCGGTTTCTTCCATGCACAAAACGACCGAAAAATAGGATAATTTGCTTTCTTAGTTAGATATTTAACATATAAGCTCAAAATACCGGTTTGAAATATAATTTCAAAAAGAGCTCCGGACCGTCTGAGCGATCCGGAGAAAATATAGTCAATACCGCATAGTTCACGGCTCACGCCTTAAGCACGCATCCGCCTGCCCAATTTCGTCTTAGCTGCATGGCGACTCATCTTCACTCCGCGTTATCATTGAAAGATTTCCGGTACTCGGTGGGAGAGAGCGAAAAATGCTTTCTGAACTCCCGGGAGAAGCGGAGCGGATCATCATAGCCTATCGAGCTCGCGATCATGCCGATAGGATAATTGCTCTGATGAAGAAGCCAGCACGCGTATTCCATCCGCCGCTTCTGCTTGTACTGGAGCGGAGACATTCCCTCATACCTGACGAAAACGTCTCTCAGATAGCACCGGCTGATGCAGAGCCTGTCGGCGATTTCGCCGATCTGCAGATTTTCATTGAGATTGTCGTCAATCATTTTCTTGGCAAGGTATACATACCGTTTCCCGCAGTTCAGCGCCTGCACGTTATCCGGCTTGTGAAGGGAAAGGGCGATCTTGGGAAACGTGTCAGTCCAGAGAGAGTCGTTCTCCATGGGATTTATTGCGTATACCAGCTCAAAGAACGCGCTCAGCTTTCTTTGCAGGTCGTGATGAAATATGCCGTTCTCGTCCGATGAAACGGCGTCGGGAAACAACGAGCTGTCGTCGCCCTCCATGGAAATCCAATAATATTCCCACGGGTCGGAGGGATCCTGACAGAATTCCACATACTTTCCGTACCGGCTGATGAACCCCATTCCGCTGCTTACCTTTATGCCGTTGAAATACCCCTGACCCGCTACCACATAATGACAGGTGTTTTTTGCGCTTATTTTTCGGAACGGTTTATGATCCGGCGGGCACTTCTCGTGTCCGAAACCATATATCCTCATAGCTGCCTCCAGAAAATACAGCGATTTTGCCATATTATTATATCATTATGCAATGGTAAAATCAAGACTTTTCAGGTAAAATATAATATGCTAGCAATAAAAAACGCATATGCGCAGAAAAGGAAGTCCATATGAAAAAAGCAAATATCCACTTCGAGCCATTTCGTGACGTCAGCCTTTGCAGCGAGGGCTGGTCAATAAAAAGCCGCGCAGATCACGATTTCTGGCGCGTGTTCATTGATACCGGCGAAAATCACGAGCTTTCCGTCTACTCCCATGAGCAGAGCATCGCTTACAAAGCAGAATCCGACGGCTGCGCCGTTTACCGCTACGATCGGCTTGTCGCGGAGGACGGGCAGATATTCGACATCACGCTTGAGCTGACAGTCAAAGATGAAGACGGACATCTGGTGTTCACTTCAAGCATCGAAAATCACTCAGAGGCAATACTCAACGAGCTTCAGTATCCTTTTATAACGTCCGGTAATTACGGATGCGATCCTGGCGAGGAGATGCTTTACGTTCCCGAATGTCTCGGCGCACGGATTAAAAATCCCCGCAGCCGTGTTGCTTCCACGCACACCGAATATACCTCCGCCGACTACAAATCGACCTGGATGACCTTTGCATATCCCGACACCTACGGCGTCCGTCCTCTTTCCATGCCCTGGATGGGACTCCAGTGCGGCAAAAAATACCTCTATTTCGGCGAGCACAATCCCGAAATGCGGATCGTCGGCTTCAATGTCGGAGTCCCGCCGCGTCACGCCGATTCGGAGCTGATGCTCTGCATCTCACACTATCCCACGGCGCATCCGGGCGAGAGCGTCTCGATCGGACGCTCGGTCATCGCGCTGTTTGACGGAGACTGGCGCGACGGAACCGCGTTTTACCGCAGTTGGTCGGAAAAAACGTGGATGGTGGAGCAGCATATCCCCGAGTGGGTCAGGAATATGACCGGCTGGCAGCGTATTATCTGCAAGCATCAATACGGTGAGATTTTCTGGAAATATGAAGATCTGCCGAAGCTCTGGGAGGAAGGCAAGCGGTACGGAATCGACGGACTTTTGGTGTTCGGCTGGTGGAAAGGACGATTTGACAACAATTATCCCGAATATGAGCCGGATCCGGCTCTCGGCGGAGCTGAGGGTCTGCGCGACGCCATCGCAGAGATTCAGGCAAAGGGCGGTCACGTTCTGCTTTACACCAACGGAAATCTGATCGACATAAAAACCGATTTCTACAAGCGCATCGGTCAGCGTATCTGCCATAAGGACATCGACGGCAACGAATACCGCGAGCATTATAGGTTCAGCAACGACGGTACGATCCTGAAAAATTTCGGCTACAAGTCGTTTGTCACCGCCTGCAACAGCACGCCCGAATGGCATGACAATCTGCTGAATGTCGCCCGCCTGAAGCTCTCGTTCAATCCTGACGCAATCTTTTTTGATCAGCTGGCAAGCATGATGAAGATTTGCTTCGATACCTCTCATCCCCACGGCAATCGGGTGGATATGGAGGGTATGGGACGCTGGAACAACATACAGGCCATCCGCGAAATACTGCCCGAAGGCAAGGCAATCGGCGTAGAATGCGTCAATGACCGCTACTGCAATCTTATAGACTTCGTTCACGGCTGCGGTACGGGCATGAGCTATGATCTGGGCTATGCTTTCCCGGATATCTTCCTCGATACCTTCCCGCAGATTCCGATATCCAACCGGGGTATTCACGACAACAAGGACGGCTTCCGCGACCATCTGAACTATGCGTTCACCTACGGACTCATTTTCGACGCTGCAATCTACCGCTGCCGCAAAATAGGCGTAGCGGGACTGCCGGACTATGCCGAATACCAGAAGAAGCTGATCGACCTCAAGGACGAGTACAGGGAGTATTTCTATCACGGCCGTTTCCGCACCATGTTCGGCGAAGCGCTTCCCTCCGGCATCCGCGCGGGCAAATTCGAAGCGGAGGACGGCTCGTTCATTGTCTCTCTGTGGAACACCACCGATGAGGACGTCAGCTTTACGCTCTACGGAAAAGCAGTGGAGGTCAAGGCGAAAGAAGTGACCGTGGCAAAATATACGCAGCCCGTAACAAATTAAATTAAAAAGGAGAGTTACCATGAAACGCGCGATATCCCTTTTGCTGCTCTGTTCGATTCTCCTCGCCGGATGCGGATCGGCTTCCGATACGCAGAACGATACCACAAAATCCGACGTCTCAACCGATACCAGCGTCGATACCGCCGAGCTTTCCGACATCGAAAAGCGTCAGCTGGTTTCGGACGACCTGCCCGCTAAGGATTTCGGCGGACGCGAATTTAACATCATCTCCCGCACCAACTTCACCTATGAATTTGACGCCGAGCAGACCGGCGATATCCTCGACGACGCGGTCTACAACCGGAATCGTACCGTAGAGGAGCGCTTCAACGTCGATATCGTAACCATTCCCTACGGCGAGGGCAATACGGCAAACGTCCTCGAAGCCGCAGACAAGTCGATCATGGCGGGCGACGACGCCTATCAGCTGCTGTCGGCCTACACCTACAAATCCGCGCCCGGCTCGGTCAACGGACTCTATACGAACTGGTACGATATGCCATACGTGAACTTTGACAAGCCCTGGTGGTCAAAGGGCTTCATCGACGAAGCGAGCGTCAACGGCAAGGTCTACATTGCCACCGGAGATCTGTCGCTGCTGTTCAATGAGGTTACGCTCGGCGTACTGTTCAACAAGGGGCTCGCCGGGGATCTGAAGCTCGGCGATCTGTATCAGATTGTCCGCGACGGCGAGTGGACGCTCGAGCTCATGGCTGAATACTGCGCCGCTGCCGCCTCCGATCTGAACGGCGACGGAAAAATGGACGATTCCGACCGCTGGGGACTCGGAATCAACACCTATACGCACATCGACTGCTTCCTCTACGCCTTTGAGGTGCCGGTCACGACCCGCAACAGCGAGGGTATTCCCGAAATCACCATCAACTGCATCCGCATGATCGACGTGGTAGATAAGCTCTACAGCTTCCTCATTGACTCCGGCGATGTGTATATATACCAGCACCCCACCGATTCCTTTGCTCCCGGAATGTTCGAGTCGAATCTCGGACTGTTCATGACCACATGGCTCGGCAACTGCGCTAACCTGCGTGAGATGGACACCGATTTCGGCATCATTCCCTATCCCAAGTTTGACTCGGAGCAGGACGACTACTGCACCTATTATCTCGACCGCACCTCGAGCTTTCTTGTTCCTGTCACTGCCGACCGCGAATTTGTCGGCGTCATAACCGAGGCTATGGCGGCTGAGAGCTATAAGCAGGTCATCCCGGCGTTCTATGAGACGGCGCTCAAGACCAAATACGCCCGCGACAACGAATCGCAGGAGATGATCGATCTGATCCTCGGCAATATCCGCTTCGATTTCGGCAACATCTACACCTACGCCATCGGCGAGGGCGTAGGCCCGGGACATCTGCTCCGCGAGCTGATCAATACGAAATCGACCAACTTCGCTTCGCTCTACGCCGAAAAGGAGAACACCTACAGGACGAATCTGCAGAACCTCATCGACTCCTTTGAGCAATAAACAGGCGCCTGTCGCATAATAAAAAACATACGGCTCTGCTCCCTAAAGGAGCAAAGCCGTTTTTATACTTTCTGACCGGTCGCACCGACCGCTGAGGAGACATATTCTCAGTCGACCTTTGCAAGATATGCTTTCTGCTCGTCGCTGAGAGTGTCGACAGCCGCGCCGAGCGACGCCAGCTTTATCTCTGCGACCTCCCGGTCGATTTCGCGCGGCACCTGATAGACCTTCTTCTCGAGCTGACCCGCGTGCTTTACGAGGTATTCGAGGCTCTTTGCCTGAATGGCGAAGCTCATGTCCATGATCTCGGCGGGATGACCGTTTCCGGCGGCGAGGTTGACGAGCCTGCCCTCAGCCATCAGGTTGAGGATGCGTCCGTCGGGCATTCTGTAGCCGGTGATGTTCGGCTTGCGCTCCCAGACCTCGGTTGCC
>CACXED010000234.1 GCA_902766575.1 uncultured Ruminococcus sp.
ATTTATTCTTTATAACTCCGTATATCCGCCAGCACATCGTCGAGGGTTTTCTGAACCTTGTCGCGGTTCGACTGATAATAGGACGACAGCGTGTCGGCGACGTCACGTCTAATCATATCTCTCATCATGAAAGCGAATACATTTCCCCCGCCGAAATTCCAGTTGAAGTCGTTAACTCCGCAGTTCGCGATTATCTGATACATCTCATAGGATTCATCGTCACGGAGATATTTGCCGGAGAAGGATATCTCATACACCTTCGGATTTACGATGCGGTGAGATTCCATTGAAAGCGCTTCGAGCATTACTCCGGTGAAAACCGGGTCGTCAAGGGTCGCGGGAAGCGCCAGCATCTGCGTTGTCGCCATAGCATAGTAGTCGGGCTGAGCCTCATCGTATTTCGGAAGCGGAACGATTCCGAAGTCGATTTCGCTGTCGCGCATACCCGGCAGTATCGTTGTGATATTTTCCATGAACAGCGCGTGTCCGTCAAGGAAGATTTTCGAGTCCTGAAGATCCTTTGCCGATGAAATATAGGTCTGATTGCCGTTGTTGACTAAATCGTTCATGATATCTACCGCCGATCTCATGCGCTCGGAGTTCACGGTTTCCAATGAGATCGCTCCGTTTTCGATCGTTGCGATCGTCATGCCGTTGGCATATACCCAGTTTGAATCGACAGCTTCATTGGGCGTCATCGCATAGCCATACAGATCGTTTTCATCGAATTTGCTGTCGCCGTTCAGGTCGTTCGAGACGGTCTTTGCCATGCCGATCAGCTTATCCCATGTCCATTTGCCGTCCCGGACAAGCTGATAAATATCGGCGTCGATCTGATAATCCTCGAGTATCTGCTTGTTGAAGAATATGCAGTCGTTGAATTTGTATACCAGATCGCTCACGTTCAGAAGCAATATTCCGTCCACCTCGAGCGTGTCGCGCAGATGCTGCGCCCACCACGGCTTTTCATAGTTGACCACAGGGAGATCGTTGAAGTTGTAGAGCGCCTTTGAGCTGACCAGCGGATTTATTCCGCCGAACATATGGGTGATGGCGAGGTCATACGAATTGTCGCCGCTCATGACCGATTTCAGAAGCGCGTTTCCGACCTCGTCCCAGCTGCCTCCCGTGCTTTCATATACGATCTTGCTGTTGTATTTTTCACCGACAGAGGTGTTTCTCTCATAAACCGCGTCATTGACGATATCGCCGTTCTGTTCCTCCGAGTCATATGGCCAGAAAGAGCCGAGCTGCTCGTCACTATAGACAATTGTAAAGGTTCTGCCGCCGAAATCATGCTCGCCGAGGTCGGGATAGAGCGGTTCGGTTGATTCTTCGGCTGATGTGGTCGCCGCGCCGCCGGGGGTGACATCGGAAACATCTGCTCCCGAGCCGCAGGAAACGTTCGCTATCAGCATTGAGGTAAGGAGAATTGCCGTGATGATTCGCTTTTTCATTTTAATTACCTTGCCTTTCATTAATATATTAATTGTTTGTATATACCGGCTTAGCCGTCAATTTGCCAAGCTCATCGAGCAGCGCCGACAGTCTGCTCTCATCGAGCCTTTTGTCATATGTATACGCCGCCGATCTGCCGACCGCCGCGTATTTTCTCAGTCCCAGCGGATGATAGGGTTCAAGCTCCGCCGAGGTTATGCAGCCATGCTTTTCGCAAAGCCCGGCGATTTCGTTGATATGCCGACTGTCGTCATTTACGCCCGGGATTATCGGGCATCTGAGCACGACTCTTGCACCGAGCTTATCGAGCAGCGGCAGCCCGGCTGAAAGTGCGAAGCCGACTCCCGTATATTTCCGGCTCAGTTCTTCATCGGTCAGCTTGCAGTCGTAGAGGAACAGATCGGTATATTCCGCCGCTGCCGTCAGCTTTTCGGGCGAGGTGAATCCGCTTGTCTCGACCGCCGTGTTGATTCCGGCCGCCCTGAGTGCCTTCAACAGCTCAAGCAGCCCGTCAAACTGCGCGAACGGTTCGCCGCCCGAAATCGTGACGCCGCCGTCATTACCGTAAAAAACCGAATCCTTGGCAGCTTCCGCCAGAAGCTCTGAAACCGTATACTCCTTACCGACAAGCTCAAGCGCTCCTGCAGGGCAGATTTTCGCGCATTCGCCGCAGGCTGTGCATTTAGTCCGGTCAATCCTGTGGGAGTTTCCGTCAAACATATGTGCGCCGTTTGGGCAGACGCGGCATTTTCCGCAGCCAATGCAGCGGGCAGAATCAAAGCTCAGCTCGGGCGCGAAGCCCTTCCCTTCCGGATTGTGACACCACGCGCAGTTGAGCGGACATCCCTTTAGGAAGATGACAGTCCGTATCCCAGGTCCGTCGTGCGTCGAAAAATGCTGGATATTGAATACAAGCATGACTAATCACCAATACTGCGCGAGATCACGTCATCCTGAAGCGATTTCGGTATGCGCGTGAAATAATCGCTGTAGCCGCCAATGCGCACGATAAGATCGCCGTGGCGTTCGGGATTCTGCTGAGCGTCGATAAGCTCATCGGGGCTTACGATATTGAACTGCATCTGTGCGTCGTCGGTTTTGATAAATCCGCGTATCAGCGCGCTTATCGCCGCAGACGGCGTATTTTTGTTGAGCTTGATATTCAGCGCGGTTCCGCCGAGGAATCTCGCCGGCTGCCATGCCGCGGAGGAGCAAAGGCTCATCGTCGGGCCGAGCCTGTCATAGCCCTGCACCGGATCGGAGCCGGACGCGAGCGGCATTCCCGCAAGTCTGCCGTCGGGAGAAGCCATCGTATTCCGTCCGTTCGCCTCATGGTCGCGGTAGGAGAACGCTCCGGGTATCACCTTAGCGCCGCGGAAGGTCTTATAGCGTTCAAAGGTTTCAAGCACCATATCCGAGATACGCTTCGCAAGCTCATTTGTTTTTTCGGTGCAGTTACCGAAATGCTCCACGCGATTGATTATTGCGCTTCTCAGCTCCTCGTGCCCCTCGAAATTGTCGGCAATGGCTTTTTTGAATTCGGACAGCGAGACCGATTTCTGCTCATATACAAGCTCGGAAAGCACGTTGAAGCTCTCGATCACGTTTGTCATTCCGAGCATATTCGGCTCGATGAAGTTATATTTAGCGCCGCCCGCGTCGCTCGATTTTCCGCGGGATATGCAGTCCCCGACCAGCGCGGATATTCTCGCCGGGTCGGTTCCGTTTCTCGAACGCTCGAGCTGCCAGAGATTTTCATACAGCATCGCATTGTCGCAATAATCACTGAACGCTTTTGTGTAGAGCGCGAAAAGCTCCTCGAAGCCGATATCGTCCGGACAGCTCATGAACATATCGGTGAAAATTTTCAGCATATTTATATACGGACTGGTGATAGAAACGCCCGAACAGCCGATCGGCGTGATTTCAACGCAGGTCGAATGTGTGAAATTGTTCGCGTCATGCGGCTCGTAGCCGTTTTTCAGCATAGAAGCCGTGACCGCGTCGTTATTCCAGATCTGCGGATTCCCGTGTCCGGATTTCAGGATTTCCGAGACAAAATCGAGAATTTCACCGCTCGTTTCCTCGGTTACGCAGAAGCCGACGTTCGGATCGGGGATATGCGTGTGCGCGATAGCTATGAGAAAATGCCAGGTCAGCTCGTTCTCGACCGCTCCCCCCTCCGGGTCACGCCCGCCGATCATGAAGCCCGCCGCCGCCCACGCGCTCATGTTGTTCATGTATTGCAGGCAGAAGCAGTCGATCAGCTCCTGCGCCGATTCCTCATCTAAAATCCCCGACTCAATGTCGCGGCGGTAATATGGCAGCAGATACTGATCAGGTCGTCCCGCCGAATATATGCCGTAGAGGCTGAACAGAAACAGCTGTATGCTCTGGAGCGCCTCGCGGAATGTGCGTGCAGGCTTTTCCGGAACGCGGTCAAGAACTTGCGCAAGCTCAAGCAGCTCCTGCTTTTCAGTGCTATCGGCGCTCTCAGAAAGTCTGCGGGCTTCCGCCGCGTAATTCTTCGCGAGAGCGATAACGCCCTCAAGCTCAATAAGACAGCTCTGGAAGAACTCATATTTTTCCGCGGTTGTGCCGTCGCGTATATCGAGCTGATCCCGGGCGGTTTTCAGCTCGTTTATCAGTCCTTCAACGCCGAGGTTCAGCAGCTTCGGATAATCGAGCGCCATGTGGTCGGCTCTGCCGCGCGCGGGCGGAATAACATGATATGACAGATCGCGGTAATGCTTATATTTCTCGGCTTCCTCGTCTGTGAACGGCGAGAAGTCGGGCTGACCGACGATAAGCTCGCCGGGAATAATGACCGGCTTAGTGCGCTCGAGCATATACCTTTCGGCTTCGGCGCGGCGCAGCTTTACCGTCGGTGCGTAGCCGCGGTTCAGCCAGCCCTCGGTATAGAGATACAGCGAATGCGAGCATTTCCACGGCACAAGCTCGCGGTTCACTACCATCGGCGAATTTTTTAAATAGTAGTCCCGAAGCTTTTTCACCCGCTCCGAGGCTATGCTGAGTTTACTTAAATCAGGTTTCATGAATCACAACTCCAGTTTATTTATTTTTTCAGGTTGACATCTCTAAATGTCCGTGTTATAATAATTATATCAGCTGAAATATCCAATTGATATATGATTCGGACACAATAAATTGTCGAAAATGAAACCAACTGAAAGGCAGGACTCGTATGAATATCAACAAAATAATCTCGCCGTTCCAATGTCCCGGCGAGATCATACTCAATTATTCGAATGAAGAACACATAAAGTCGGACAGCTCGATAAGAATCTATACCATGCAGAAAATATCTGTCCTGCTGACCGACGATCTTGCCGCGGTCATAGGGGATAATGTGTACAATACAGTCCGCGGCGACTTTTTCGTATTCAGTCCGGACGAGATACACTTCGGAAGATTTCTGCGCGAAGGTGTTCACCGCTATCTCGATTTTTACATACCTGTCGATTATTTTGGAAGAAAGGATCTTATTGATCCGGCCGCTATATCCGACGCGAATATACAATGTCTGTTCAGAAACAGCTGCGATAATTGCGGGCGGAATATAAATTTCGTTCATCCCGATGACGAAAAGCGCGCCGAAATCCTGCGCATCTGCGAAAAACTGGCGGATATTGCCGAGCGGCATCCGGACGAGAACGATCACTCGTCAGACCTGCTTATATTTGCACTGATGATAGAGCTGCTCGACATCTGCGCCACTGCTTACTTAAGGCAAAAGGCAAATCCTGTGGCGTCGTCGGTTCCGCTCTGCGTCACAAAGACGCTCCGGTATATCAACGAAAATTTCGCAGATCAGGTTGAACTCACCGAGCTTTCAGAAGCGGCGGGATGCAGCGTGACTTATCTGACAAAGACCTTCAAACGTCATATTGGAAAAACGATTCACGAATATCTTACAGAATGTCGGATATCCGTCGCTGAGAAACTGCTTCTCGACGGCAAAACGGTTACAGAAGCCTGCTACGACTCGGGCTTTGGCAGCTGTTCGAGCTTTATCAAGGTTTTCAGTAAATACACCGGCACAACGCCGGGAAATTACAAAAGAAATCTCACTTCATAAAAGAGCAGAGACTATACATGTGACCTTATCAAGCCGTCTGTTCTGCCATTCTATAACGCGGTTCTGAACGAGAAATAGTCGAAACAGTATCCATCCGCCGTTAAGGTCTGGAACGATAACTTTGCCTATGTGCAGTTATGGAGAGGCTGTTCGATTATCCCGCCGAGATACGGAAGATGATTTACACTACCAATGCAATCGAGAGCTTCAATTCGGCGCTGCGGAAAGTGTATGACCGGTTCTGAAAAATAAACCGTGTAAATGCAATTCTCTTGTAAATTTGTCAACACTAAAAAAGCAGCAATATAAGGCAACGCTGAGGAGCGACCTTAACGCAGTCTGCAGGATAACACGGTGAAG
>CACXED010000235.1 GCA_902766575.1 uncultured Ruminococcus sp.
GCATCTAAGCGTGAAGCACACCTCAAGATTAGATATCCCTTGGCGTAAGCCAGTAAGGTCACTTGTAGACTACAAGTTTGATAGGTCGAAGGTGTAAGCACAGTAATGTGTTCAGCTGATCGATACTAATAGACCGAGCGCTTGAACTTCATGCTTGTTCTGACTTTTCAAAGTCTGAATGGCTGAGTTTCGTGGTTCGTTTGACTCATGGCTTTATCCGGTTTTCAATGAGCATTTAAGAAAAGACCTTCGGGTCTTTTTTCTTTGCTTTCTATGTAATTCTCCATCCGATTCAATTACAAAAAAATCAAAATCGCGCGATATTCAAGATTCCGGCGGCGAGGAAACTGAATATCGCGTCTTTTTTGATAAAGCTCAAAATCCCCGCGGCGACCGAAATACGCGCTAATCGGATCACGGCATATAATGAAATCAGACCGGAGCTACGGTCTCTGAGCGTCACGGCGCTCTGAATTTCTAATGAAAGAGGGATCGGATTTGCAGAATTCGGAAATGATACGCTTTTCGGAGCTCAGACTTCCGGAGGGCTTTCCGCCGGCAATGGCGTATGTCCCGTGGCAGGAGCTCGATGCGATGTTCCCGCCGGAGGTCGCGCTCAGGCAGGGAACGCTTTTCCCCGAGCTCGACAAGCCCTTTGAGGGGCGCAGCGTCATGAGAGGAGGCCGGAATGTACAGCAGTAACAGGGGCAGCGAGTGGACGCTGCCTTTCATGGCGTGGGAGCTGAGACTCTACCTCGACACGCATCCGAACGACGAAAAGGCGCTCAACGCCTACAGGCAGATCTGCGCGAAGCTCGAGGGCTGCTCGGGCGCCTGCCGGACTCCCGCCGGGGAAATGACCGACGGGGACTCCAGGCGCTGGACGTGGGTCGACGACCCGTGGCCATGGCAGACCGAGGCTAATCTCGCCGACGTGCCGGGAAAAAATGAAAGCGAGGGATGACATATGTGGAGCTATGAGAAAAAACTTCAGTATCCGGTAAGGATCAAGACCCCCAACGCCAAGCTCGCCAAGATCATCATCACCCAGTACGGCGGGCCGGACGGCGAGCTCGGCGCGTCGCTTCGATATCTGAGTCAGCGCTACTCAATGCCCTACGCGCAGGTCAAGGGCGCGCTCACCGACATCGGAACCGAGGAGCTCGGACATCTTGAAATGATCGGCAGCATCGTCTACCAGCTCACCCGGGGACTGACGCCGGAGGAGATCATCAAGCAGGGCTTCGACACCTATTTTGTCGACCACACGACCGGCGTCTACCCTCAGGCGGCGTCGGGAACGCCGTTCACGGCTGCCGCGCTGCAGGTCAAGGGCGATCCGATCACCGATCTGCACGAGGATATGGCGGCAGAAATGAAAGCGCGCTCGACCTATGATAACATCCTGCGTCTCTCCGACGACCCGGACGTCAGCGACGCTATCCGCTTCCTGCGCGCGCGGGAGGTCGTGCATTATCAGCGCTTCGGCGAGTGCCTGCGCCATGTGCAGGATCAGCTCGACTCCAAGAACTTCTTCGCCATCAACCCATCCTTTGACCAGCCGCAGAAAAGATAATCGAAAAAAGGACTGCCGCGTCTGCGGCAGTCCCTTTTCGGTCCGTGATCCGATCACTTCATCGGAACGACAGCGCCGTTGTAGTTGTCGGTGATGAACTTTGCGATCTCGTCGGAGGTGAGAACCTCTGCGAGAGCCTTGATCTTCGGAAGCTCCTGATTGCCGTCCTTGACGACGAGGATGTTCACATACTCCTGCTTGATAGCGACCGACTCGGCGTTCTCAACTGCGAGCGCGTCGGCGATCTTCAGTCCGGAAGCTATCGCGTAGTTTCCGTTGATGACTGCGCAGGCGACCTCGTCGAGCACCGAGGGAAGCAGAGCGGCTTCAAGCTCGCGGATGTCGAGGTTCTTCGGGTTCTTGACGATATCCTTCTTGGTAGCGGTGATGCCTACGCCCTCCTTGAGCTCGATGAGACCGTTCTCGGCGAGGAGCAGCAGCGCGCGAGCTTCGTTGGTAGCGTCGTTGGGAACGGCAATTGTGTCGCCGTCCTTGAGATCGGAGAGCGACTTGCGGGTTCCGGCGTAGATTCCGAAGGGCTCGTAGTGAACGCCGACGACGTTGACGAGGTGAGTGTTGTTGTTCTTGTTGAAGTCGTTGAGGTAATTGATGTGCTGGAAGTAGTTAGCGTCGACCTCGCCGTCCTCGGTAGCGGTGTTGGGAGTGACGTAGTCGTCCATGACCTTGATCTCGAGGTCGTAGCCCTTGTCCTTGAGAAGCGGCTTGCACTGCTCGAGAATCTCGGCGTGGGGAGCGGAGGTAGCGGCGACGGTGATGGTCTTTTCGTCGGTCTTGCCGCAGGACGAAATTCCGAGGCAGAGCGCGGCGGCGAGGATGAGTGAAAGCAGTTTTTTCATGATTGATGTCTCCTTTGAAGTTATTATTTGTTTCTAATTCTTTTATCGCATTTTTTAGCGATGAAATTCAGTGATTCCTGCATGATCTGCACGAGGACGATCAGCAGCAGCGACGAGATGTACATCGCTTTTCGGTCGAATCGGTACAGACCGTACTGTATAGCCATCTGACCGAGACCTCCGCCCGCGATGAGATAGGTCATCGGGGTGTAGCCGAGGATGGTCGTTATGGCTATCGCGGCGCCGACTATCAGCGAGGGCTTGGCCTCGGGGATCAGCACCTTGGTGATTATCTGGAAATTGTTCGAGCCCATCGACTGAGCCGCCTCGATAACGCCCCGGTCGACCTCTCTGAACGAGGACTCGATCATTCTCGCGACAAACGGCGCGGCGGCGATGACGAGATAGACGATAAAGGCGTTGTCGCCGATCTTCTTGCCGACGATGAGCTTGGCTATCGGCTGGGTCATGACGAGCAGAATGACGAAGGGTATCGAGCGGATAATGTTGACCACAAAGCCCACCGCCTTGTTGACCGGAGCGTTCGGGAAGATGCCCGACTTGTCGGTTCCGTAGAGCAGCACTCCCAGCGGTATCCCGAGCAGATAGGCAAGCAGGGTTGAGATCACCGTCACCTTGAGCGTTATGAATATAGCCTGAATGTAATCGGCAGCCGTCATTATTCGTTCACCTCCTCGTATTTACAGCCCTTTGAGTCGAGATATTTTATAATGCGTCCGGCGGAGGCCTCGTCTCCGGGTAGCTGGAGCAGAATCTGTCCGAACGCCTTGCCGCCGATGTCCTTGGTGTCTGCGCCCATGATGTTGACCGCCGCGCGGCACTCGAGACAGATGTTTGCGACTATCGGCTCGGAGGACGCCTGACCGTCAAAGACGAGCCGGATAATCCTGCCGCCGGTGAAGTTCTTCGCCGCTCCGCCCTTGGGGAGGATAAGATCGCGGGCGATCTCGGACTTGGGCGAGAGGAACACGTCCTTGACAAGTCCGGTCTCGACGACGTTTCCGTGGTCGAGGACAGCGACGCGGTTGCAGATCTGCTCAACGACCTTCATCTCGTGAGTGATGATGATCACCGTCACGCCGAGCTTTTCGTTGATCTCCTTGAGGAGCGCGAGGATCGAGCGGGTGGTGTTTGGGTCGAGCGCGCTGGTCGCCTCGTCGCAGAGCAGTACCTGCGGGTCGGTGGCGAGCGCACGGGCTATTGCGACTCTCTGCTTCTGACCGCCCGAGAGCTGCGCCGGATAGGAATTCATCCGGTCGGAGAGCCCGACTATTTCGAGCAACTCCTTGGCTTTTTCGAGCTGCTTTGCCTTCGGGACGCCCGAGATCTCCATCGGATAGCAGACGTTTTTCAGAGCGGTGCGCTGCGAGAGCAGATTGAAGCTCTGAAAGATCATTGTGATCTTCCGCCGCTGTTCCCGGAGCTGAGCTGGGCTTAGCGTGCAGAGGTCTACGCCGTCGAACAGCACCTGACCCTCGGTCGGACGCTCGAGCAGGTTTATACAGCGCACCAAAGTGGACTTTCCCGCGCCGGAGAGACCGATTATACCGAAGACGTCGCCTTTGTCGATTTTCAGCGAGACATTGTTGACCGCCTCGACTGTGCCGGAGGTGGTCTCGAAATGCTTGCTTACGTTTACAAGTTCTATCAAGCTGTTTCTCCTTTACTCAGACGCCGCGCCGATACGGGTCTGCATTTTTTGCAAAACGAAAGTCCGGGACGCGAAAAACAGCTCCCGGACGAAAATACCTATGGGACTCCCGACAATATCGGCGTCAGAACCGCATACCGAAAGAACTCCCGAGTAAACTCATCCGGGAGCGGAGCATTCGGCCGCATCTGAAGTTGGCGCGAAGAAGCGTATCAAAATAGTTTGCCATGCCGAAATCCTCCTTTTCGAAAAACGATAATTTATTTTATCACATAAAGTCGAATCTGTCAATATGCCGTTTTAACAAAACAACCGCGGGGTCACAGAGACAAAATTGTCGCTTTTACTCTTTACCGTTCCAGCAGTAGGTGCAGAGCTTCTCTGCGGGTATGCCTACCGACGCGAGCAGATCGTCGAGACGGTGATAGCGCAGAGAGGTGAAGTTCATCTCCCGGCGGATCTCCTCGACCATGTTCGCGTACTCGGGGGTGTCGGGATTTGCGTAGAGCTCTAACTTTGCGTTCGCAGCCTCCTCGCTGCCCTCGAGACGGAGTATCACGCGGCGGGCGATGAGGTCCATCTCGCTCGTGCTGCGGGAGAAGTTGAGATACTTGCAGCCGAACATAATCGGCGGGCAGGCGGGTCTGATGTGAACCTCCTTAGCTCCGCTCTGGTAGAGGAACTCGGTTGTTTCGCGAAGCTGAGTTCCGCGGACTATCGAGTCGTCGATGAGCAGGAGCTTTTTGCCTCGGATAAGCGCGTCGATCGGAATCAGCTTCATTCGCGCGATGAGATTGCGCTTTGACTGAATGGTCGGCATAAAGGAGCGCGGCCATGTGGGAGTATATTTGATGAACGGACGGGCAAAGGGTATGCCAGACTCGTTGGCGTAGCCTATCGCGTGAGCCGTTCCGGAGTCGGGAACTCCGGCGACGATATCGGGCTTCACCTCGGCGTCGCGCTTTGCGAGCATCGAGCCGCAGTTGTAGCGCATCTGCTCGACGTTTACGCCCTCGTAGGACGAGGTCGTGTAGCCGTAGTATACCCAAAGGAAGGTGCAGATACGCATCTCCTCTGTCGGCGGGAGGACAGTCTCGCAGGAATCGGCGGTCAGGAACACGACCTCCGACGGGCCGAGCTCGCGGTACTCGGTGTAGCCGAGATTCAGGTATGCAAAGCTCTCAAAGGAGGCGCAGAAAGCGTCCGACTTTCTGCCTATGACTACCGGCGTGCGTCCGAGCCGGTCGCGCGCGGCGTAGAGCCCGTCGGGCGTCAGCACGAGCATCGTCATCGAGCCGTCGATCAGCGTCTGCGCGTAGCGTATGCCCTCGGGTATCGAGTCCTTCTGGGTGATCAGCGACGCGACGAGCTCGGTGGGATTGACGTCGCCGCCGCTCATTTCGAGAAAGTGCGTGTAGCCCTTGTCGAAGCAGAGCTTTATAAGCGCGTCGATGTTGTTGATCCGACCGACGGTGGTTATCGCGAAGTTTCCGAGGTGCGAGCGGACGATCAGCGGCTGCGGCTCGCTGTCGGATATGCAGCCGATGCCCGAGTTTCCCTGCATTTCGTTGATGTCGTTTTCGAACTTTGTGCGGAACGGCGAGTTCTCGATGTTATGTATCGAGCGCTGGAAGCCGAGCTCGCGGTCATAGACCGCCATGCCTCCGCGTCTGGTTCCGAGGTGCGAGTGGTAATCGGTTCCGAAGAACAGATCGAATACACAGTCGTTCTTTGAGACCGCTCCGAATAATCCTCCCATAATATACCTGTCCTTTCATGTCAGCAATTTTAGTGCTGCGGTAATATTGCAACGACAGTTAGTGACGTGTTAATATTGCAACAGCAGTAATGATTATGGTGTGAAAAACGAGCGCGAGAGGAACGGTCACGACGAATTTTGCGTGCTGGGTCTTGTGCCGCAGGAGCTGCATCCCGAGCAGAGCTCCCAGCGAGCCGCCTATCACGGCGATCCCGATGAGCCTTGACTCAGGTATCCGCCACGCGCCCCTTTTCGCCCTCGATTTGTCGAGCGCGTAGAGAATAAAGGCGATCAGATTGACCGCGGCGAGGTAAATAAAAAAAGCGTTCCTGTGCCGGACGATAAATCCGGCGGCATTGAGAAGAATCTCGTGCATGATGCGTTTCTCCGTGCATAGATGGGACGGCGGTACGCCGTCCGGCGTTCTTTCGCCTTTTTCTATTATACCATAGCCGATGCCGTAAATCAAGTGAAAAACAAAAAAATTTGCTGTTCCGACGCGATTTTTCAAAATCCGGCTGTCAGCCCGCGTTGACCGGCAGGCTTATCCGGGCATACAATGAAACTGCGGGAATATTTTTTCCGCAATAGACAGAGGCAGGGCGGCGAGAGGAAGGCTGACTCTGAGCTCCCGCGCCGCCTGTATCGGAAAGGATTTCATTATGAAAAAAGATAAGCTCGCGGTCATCGGCGGAGATCTGCGCTCGCTTGCGGCTGCCGAGCGGCTGAGCGGGCGTTTCGAACTGTCGCTCTACGGCTTCGGCGGGAGCGGACGGCAGTATAACGAGGCGGCTGATCAGCTCTGCTGTTCGAGCAGCTTTCGCGAGAACGACGAGCTCTCCGAATATCTGGCGCGTCTGCCGCGGCTCTCAGAAAGCCTTGAAGCGGCGCTCGAGGGCTGTCTGGCGGTGATACTGCCGCTCCCGGCGACTCAGGACGGCAGGAACATCTCGACTCCGTTCTCGGATAAGGATATCCCGCTTTCAGAGCTGCTCGACCGTATGCAGAAAGCCGGCGTCGGGCTGCTCTGCGGCGGGCGGCTCGGAGAGAATCTCGCGTCCGGCTGTATTGAGCGCGGCATAGAGATGTTCGACTACTATGCCCGCGAGGAATTTGCGATAGCCAACGCCGTTCCGACCGCCGAGGGCGCGATCGCGATAGCTATGGAGGAGCTCCGCGTCACTCTGCACGGCTCGAGAGGGCTGGTCGTTGGAAACGGACGGATCGGAAGGATCCTCGCGTCAAAGCTGGCGGCTCTCGGGATGAAAGTGACGGTCTCGGCGAGAAAGCCGGAGGATTTTGCGCTGATTTCAGCGGTGGGGCTTGAGTCTGCCGACACGCGGACGCTCGCCGGGCTTTTCGGTCGCGAGAGCTTTGACGTGATCTTCAACACCGTGCCGCACCGTGTGCTCGGAGCGGCCGAGCTCGGGGCGATAGCCCCGGGAACGCTGATAATCGACCTCGCGTCAAAACCGGGCGGAGTGGACATTCAGGCGGCGGGAGCGCTTGGCAGGCGTGTGATCTGGGCGCTGTCGCTGCCGGGAAAATGCGCTCCGGTCAGCGCGGGCAGGATAGTCGCCGATACCATTCTCGGATATCTGGAGGTGAATTGAGATGCTTGTCGGATACGC
>CACXED010000236.1 GCA_902766575.1 uncultured Ruminococcus sp.
AACGATATCACCACTCCCGTCGCAGTCAACGAGTTCAAAAAAGCCGGCTTCGAGTCGGTATTCGACAGGAACCGGATCGCGATAGTCCTCGACCACTTCGTCCCGAACAAGGACATCAAGGCGGCTGAACAGTCCAAGACCTGCCGCGATTTCGCCTGCAGCCACTGCGTCAGCCACTTTTACGACGTAGGAAAGATGGGCATCGAGCACGCTCTGCTTCCCGAGCAGGGAGTAGTTACCGCCGGAGACTGCATCATCGGCGCTGACAGCCACACCTGCACCTACGGCGCGCTCGGAGCTTTCTCCACCGGAGTAGGCTCGACCGACATGGCTGCCGGAATGGCTACCGGTATGGCGTGGTTCAAGGTTCCGTCGGCTATCCGCTTTGACCTCACCGGCAAGCTCCCCGCAAATTGCAGCGGCAAGGACGTTATCCTGACGATAATCGGCATGATCGGAGTCGACGGCGCGCTCTACAAGAGCATGGAATTCACCGGAAGCGGAGTCGCGTCGCTCTCGATGGACGACCGTCTCTGCATCTGCAACATGGCTATCGAAGCCGGAGCAAAGAACGGAATCTTCCCGGTCGACGAGGTCACGCTGAAGTACCTCGACGGCAGAAGCGAGCGCGAGCCGGTAGTTTTCAAGGCTGACCCCGACGCGGAATACGAGAAAACTATCGAAATCGACCTTTCAAAGATCGTTCCCACCGTCGCCTGCCCCCATCTTCCCGAGAACACCCGTCCCGCGAGCGAGCTTTCGGACGTCAAGGTCGATCAGGTCGTCATCGGAAGCTGCACCAACGGCAGACTTGAGGACATGGAAGCCGCTTACAAGATCCTGAACGGAAAGCACATCGCCGACGGCGTGCGCTGCATAATCATTCCGGCGACGATGAAGATCCTCCGCGAGTGCGTTGAGCGCGGCTGGTACACAGCGTTTATCGACGCGGGAGCGGTCGTCTCAACTCCGACCTGCGGCCCCTGTCTCGGCGGATATATGGGAATCCTCGCGGCGGGCGAGAGATGTATCGCCACGACCAACCGCAACTTCGTCGGACGCATGGGTCACGTCGACAGCGAGGTCTATCTCGCGTCTCCCGCAACGGCTGCCGCAAGCGCTCTGACCGGATACATAACCGAGTACAAGCTGGGCTGAGGAAAGGAATATTTCAAAATGAACACACAGGGAAAAGTTTTCAAATATCCTGACAACGTCGATACCGACGTCATTATCCCCGCGCGCTATCTCAACACTCCCAACGCAAACGAGCTCGCGCTCCACTGCATGGAGGATATCGACGCGGATTTCGTAAGGAACGTCAAGCCGGGCGACGTAATGGTCGCGGGCTGGAATTTCGGCTGCGGCTCGTCCCGCGAGCACGCGCCGCTCACCATCAAGACCTGCGGCACCGGCTGCGTGATCGCCAAGAGCTTTGCGAGAATCTTCTACCGCAACGCAATCAACATCGGGCTTCCGATACTCGAGTGCGAGCAGGCGGCTGAGGAGATCTCCGCCGGAGACGAGGTCAAGGTCGATTTCGACACCGGAATCATCACCGACGTCACTACCGGAAAGACCTACACGGCTCAGCCCTTCCCGCCCTTTATCCAGAATATCATCAAGTGCGGCGGACTTCTCGCGTCGCTGAAAAAGGGGAACTGAAATGGTTAAGAATATTGCTGTTATCCGCGGCGACGGAATCGGTCCCGAGATCGTCGGAGAGGCTATCCGCGTACTTGACAGGGTTGCCGAGCTCTACGGACACACCTTTAATTACACCGACGTCGACATGGGCGGCTGCGCTATCGACAAATGGGGCGATCCGCTGCCCGCCGAAATGCTGAAGAAATGCGTCGAGTCGGACAGCGTACTGCTCGGCGCGGTCGGAGGAGACAAGTGGAACAATGTCCCGGGAAATATGCGTCCCGAGAAAGGTCTGCTCCGCCTGCGCGCCGGTATGGAGGTCTACTCGAACAACCGTCCGGCTAAGATCTGGCCGCAGCTTGCCGAGGCTTCGCCGCTCAGAAAAGAGATCGTCGACAAGGGCATCGACTTCATCATCGTCCGCGAGCTCATCGGAGGAATCTACTTCGGCGAGCACAGAACCGACGAAGTCGGCGGCGAGCAGGTCGCGACCGACGTCCTCAAGTACAGCGAGAGCGAGATCGAACGCATCGCGCGCATCGGCTTTGAGACCGCGAGAAAGAGAAGAAAGAAGCTCTGCTCGGTTGAAAAGAGCAACGTGCTCGATTCGAGCCGTCTCTGGAAAAAGACAGTCCACAGACTCGCCGAGGAGTATCCCGACGTCGAGCTCTCGGATATGCTCGTCGACAACTGCGCGATGCAGATAGTCAAGAACCCCGCTCAGTTCGACGTAATCGTCACCGAGAATATGTTCGGCGACATCCTCTCCGACGAGGCTTCGATGATAACCGGCTCGATCGGCATGATCCCCTCGTCGAGCCTCGGCGCGACCTCATGCGGTCTCTACGAGCCGATTCATGGCTCGGCTCCGGATATCGCCGGACAGGACAAGGCTAACCCGATAGGAACTATCCTCTCGGCGGCTATGATGCTCCGCTACAGCTTCGATATGCCGAAGGAAGCCGACGCCATCGAAAACGCGGTCTCGCGCTATCTCGACGAGGGCTGGCGAACCGCCGACATCATGAGCGAGGGCAAGACTCTCGTAGGCTGCAGAAAATGCGGCGAGCTTATTATAAGTAATATCAGAAAGGATTGAACAGATGCTCATTTCAGGCGCAGATATTCTGGTGAAAACGCTGATAGAGCAGGGCTGCGACACCGTGTTCGGCTATCCGGGCGGACAGATCATCAACGTCTACGACAGTCTTTATAAGTATCAGGACGAGATCAATCACGTCCTGACCGCTCACGAGCAGGGAGCCGCTCACGCCGCCGACGGCTACGCGAGAACCACCGGCAAGGTCGGAGTCGTCATCTCTACCTCCGGTCCCGGCGCGACGAACCTCGTAACCGGCATCGCTACAGCCTATCTCGACTCTATCCCGCTGGTCG
>CACXED010000237.1 GCA_902766575.1 uncultured Ruminococcus sp.
CGTGTCGTCAAAATAGTCGACCGGATAAGCGTTACATTCGGGAACAGGCTGTGAAAAATCATAATCGGCGAGCTCCTCGGGCGGGATCGGCTCCTCCTTTTTGGGAAGCTCAAGCTCGTAGATCCGGTCAGATGGCTCGTCCGGGCTGTTTTTTGCGGATATCGACGGGCTTACCGTCTCGACGTAGTCGAAATGGTAATCGGCTTTTAGAAACGAGCAGAACATCAGCGCCGCCAGTGACGCGAGCAGCAAAAGCAGCGCCTCTGTGATTATGTACGGATCGAACGCCGGTTCCTTTTGCCGACCCTGCTGTCTGCCCGGCTGAACAGGCGGTCGGGACGGGCGGCGCTGACCCGGATTCTGCCCCTGAACGCGGTTGTAATTCTGAGTTGGACGGTTGCTGCGGTTGTTCAAATCAACATCCTCCGGAACGAAATTGCGGCGATAAGCCTAATAATATTATTATACCACACAACAGAACAGACTTCAACATCTTTTTTGAAAATTATGAAAAGAAATTATCAGCTCGAGCTTGAAAACGAGCTTTCGGGCTTTGATGGAAAGCGCCGGCTGCTGCTGCACGCCTGCTGCGCGCCCTGCTCGAGCTATGTGCTCGAGTACCTGACCGGGCGGTTCGACATCACGGTCTACTTCTATAACCCGAACATCACCGACCCGGACGAATATAAAAAACGCTTTTGTGAGCTGGAGCGGCTGATCTCGCTCCTGCCGCATGAGAATAAGATCGACCTTATCGACGGCGGATACGACCCGGCGGCGTTTCTTGAGAGCTCGCGCGGACTCGAGACGCTTCGCGAAGGCGGAGAGAGATGCTTTCGCTGCTATCGGCTGAGACTGACCCGGACGGCGGAGTATATGGCGTCGCGTCGCGGAGAGTTTGACTATTTCGCGACGACGCTGACCGTCAGCCCGCACAAAAACGCGGAGAAGCTCAACGAGATCGGCTTTGAGCTCGCCGGGAAATATGGGCTGCGCTGGCTGCCGTCGGACTTCAAGAAGCGCGAGGGCTACAAGCGCTCGATCGAGCTTTCGCGGATATATGAGCTCTACCGTCAGAGCTTCTGCGGCTGTGAGTTCTCGCGACGGCTGAGCAGGGAATATGAAGAACAGAACAGAAACAATTGAAGCGCTCGGGTTCAGCTTTGGAGTGATACGCTCCGCGCGTCGGCGGACGGTCGAGATCCGCGCAGGCGATAACGGACTTGAGATCCTCTGCCCGGTCGGAGTACCCAAATCGGAGCTGATCAGAATTGTCGGCGAACACTCCGGGCGGATAGCCGAAATATTGCTCCGCGCGGATGAGCAGAGCCGCAGACGCGAGAGCTTCAGTCTTGACGTCGGTGACGAGATCAGATATCTCGGTCGTAAAATACCGCTCAGAGGGCGAGAGGGAAATCTCATCGGCTATGATAACGACTGCTTTTTCGTCCCGGAAAAGCTCCCTCCCGAGCGTATTATCGGCGAGGTCGAGCGGATTTACCGGCTCGCGGCGAAGAATTACATCATTCCACGGACATACGAGTTAGCTTTGGAGATGAAGCTCAGACCGGCGTCGATAAAGATCAACGGCGCGCGGACGCACTGGGCGACCTGCTCGGCAAAGGGAGGGCTGAACTTCACATGGTTCACGGTGATGGCTGAGCCGTCGGCGATAGATTATATCATCATCCACGAGCTCTGCCACATGACAGAGCTGAATCACTCGCCGCGCTTCTGGAAGCTCGTCGCCGAGCGCTGTCCCGATTATAAGGAAAAGAAAAAGTACCTCGACGACCTCTGGCGCGAGATACTTTCCGAAAACTGGTGAGGATCTCCGCCAAACGGCGGAGATCCGATTTTCAGCTGATTTCCGAAATATAGATCGAGACGCGATCCTGTATGACCTTTACTGTCTCGTCGAGGGATTTTGCGTCGGAATAATACATCGCGGCTTCCTCGTTGATTATCTCAAAGACCTTGTTATTGAGATCCGGGAGCGCCTGCGCGCCGTTTATAAGCTCCTTGAGCGCGGCTGCGTCCTCCTCTGTGACCTGCTTTAGAACGCCTTCCTGCTTTCCGTAGCGCTTCCACATTCTTTCGAGACTCTCCATGACCTCATCGTAGGTCATGCCTTTTCCGAAGCCCGACGAGCCGTTGCCGTAGAAATAGTTCCAGCTGCCGATATCCTCCTCGCAGCTCTCGTCAAACCTCTCGATATTGGACGGGAAGCCGTTGCGGAAGCCTCCGATCCCGATATCCGACTCCGACATATATTTGATGAACTCCCACGCGCCCTGTTTGACGGGGCTGTTTTGGGTTATGCCGAAGCTCATGCCGGGTCGGATTATCGTTCCGTTGCCCTTTGTGGTTGGATAGCCGATGAACACGACCTCGCCGTCCTCGCCGCAGCTGACCGTAGCTCTGGTATAGGTGTCGAGCGAGTAAATGCTGCCGTCGCTTCCGTTCAGAGCGATTTTGCCTTCCCGGAAGGGCTTTCCCGCGTCTTCCTCGTAGTCGGCGAGATCGTCTCCCGACAGCGTGGAGGAGTAGCTGAACTGCTCGGGAGTGCTTTTCGCCAGCTCGAGAAGCTGTCTGAACTCGTCGCTGTCAAAGCTGCAGGCCGCCTTTTTGTAGTCGATGAAGCTGTCGAGCGAGCAGGCGAGCGCCAGATAGATCAGCATATCGCGGCTCATGTAGTCGCTGAGATACACGCCTGAGGGCAGGGAGGACGCGTACTCGATGAACTTCTTCGCGTCCCAGCTATCGAAGTCGACAAGCTCGCGGTTGGCGAGTATGGTTCCCACTGTGAAGTTTATCATGAACTCGCAGAGCTCGCCCTTGGCGTTTGTAAACTCGTCGAATATGCAGTCAAAGTATTTCGAGCGGTCAAAGCTCTCGTCCTTGTCGATCAGCCTGTTAAGATCGTAAAAGCAGCCCTGAGCAAGCCAGTCGCCGCTCTTGTCGAAATGCGAAAGCAGGACGATATCGGGCGCGGTCCCGGCGAGCAGATCCTTTTCGAGCTGCCCCTCGCCGTAGTAATCGTCGTCTGTAGAAAACCGGGTGTAGTCGATAAGCTCCACGCGGTATTCGTCGCTCGAGCGGTTGAACCTGACGGCGTTCGATTCGAGCAGGCCGTCGCCGTTAAGCGTCAGCGCGATCCTTATCACATAGCGCTCGGGTATCTCCTCATCCGGGATACGGTTGAGTATCAGCAGCTCGGGGGAGGAATCGTCGTACCTGAAATCATGGCTGTAGCAGACCACCGTGTCGGCGTCGATTATCGCGAGACTGCGCACCGCGTTCGGGTTGACGTCAGAGTTTATAAAGTTCAGAAGCTCGGTCGGCTCGGAGTCGGTCGAGTTGAAGCCGTACAGCGACGTCGAGTTGCTCAGATACAGGTCGTAGCCCTTTCCGAAGTACAGGTCGGCGTTCCGGAAGCTGCTCGCGTCGGGAAGCGGGACGTTATCGCCGAAGTCCTTTTTTGCGACGTCAATATAGCGTACCTGCTTGCCGCCCGACTCGTAGTCGTAATAGGAGGCGCAGACCCTGCCGTCCGAGACAGACACGAGCGTGTCTACATAGTCGCTGACCTCAAGCTCAAAGAGATAATTCATGTCCCGGTCGAGCACGGCTATAGCCGAATCGCTGCTTATGTATACATTCCCGTCGCCGTCGGCGGCGAAATTGCCGACATAGAAATTGTTTCTCCTCGAAAACGTGTCGCTGCCGGAGGACTCAAGAACCGCTCCGATGTCGCCGCAGATCGTCTCAGAGACGCCGTCGGTCATGCGGTCGATCCGGTAGAACGACTGCTCGGTTTCCTCGTTGTAGCCGTTGATGAGCAGGAGCAGACTGTTGCCGGAGGCCGCGATCTTATTGATGTACTCGTTTTTGCCGCGGGGCTCGATGACCGTCTTTTCGAACGTCCCGGTCCCGGCGTCGACATTGAGCAGGACATATTGATACGGGTAGTCCTCGTTTTCGACCGTCTCGCGGGCTAAAACTGCCGCGCCGTTTCCAAGGGATACCATCATTGACGGGTCAATGTCCTCGCCGAGCTCGATCGAGGTCGCCTTGTAGACGTGATCGACGCGGGATTTTTCCGGCTCCGGCTCCTTTGAGCCGCAGGACGCGAGGGGCAGAGCGGTGACCGCGACCGCCGCGGTCAGAATGAATGAAAGCATACGGGTTTTCATGCTGTCAGTCCTTTCTGGTAAAATTTTCAGCTTTTTTCGGATATGTAGATCGAGACGCGATCCTGTATGACCTTAACTGTCTCGTCGAGGGATTTTGCGTCGGAGAAGTACATCGCGCTCTCCTCGCTGATGATCTCGAATATCTTATCGCTGCCGTCCGGGATGGAGCCGGCGCTCTCGATGATCGCGCGCAGAGCGGCAGTGTCCTTTTCGGTGAGCACATATACCACTCCGTCGCCGCGCTTTTTCATGTCTTCTATCGCCGAGTCGCTGAGATTAGTGCTGCTCCAGCCGCCGGTGAATTTGAAATTATATACGCGGTCATAGTTGTAGGCGCACTCGTCCTCATAGACCGCGATGCAGGACGATAAGCCTCTGCGGTCGCCCGAGTCCCTGTTGCTCCTGCGCTCCGAGAAGTATTTGATGAACTCCCACGCGCCCTTTTTGACGAGACTTGTCTTGGTGATGCCGAAGCTCGTGCGGGAGTTGATGATCGTTCCGCTGCCCTCGGATACCGGATAGCCGATGAAGATAACGTCGTCAAGCTCGTCGGAGCTTTTGATAAAGTTGACCTTCTGCGATATCAGATCGGACAGCGCATAGATCGACCGTTTTGCGAGCATCAGCTTGTTTTCGCGCAGCGGCTTGTTGGAGTCCGCGTTGTAGTCGGCAAGGTCGTCGCCCGACAGGGTATCCGAGTATTTGAATTCCTCGGGCATACTCTTTGCGTACTCAAGCAGCTTTCTGAACACCGGGCTGTCAAAGCTGCACTCAGCCTTTTCGTAGTCGACAAAGCTGTCCATCGAGCAGGAGAGCGCGAGATTTATCAGTCCGTCCCGGCTGATATTGTTGATGAGATATTCGCCGTCGCCAAGTCCCGCGGCGAAATCAATGAATTTCCCGGCGTCCCAGCTCTCAAAGCCGAGGTTCGAGCGCTTGGCCGCGTAGGTGGACAGACCAAAGCGCGCGATGAACTGGTACATTTTGCCGTCGCTGTAGGTTCCGGCGTCGAGCACGCTGGAAAAGTACTTTGAGCGGTCAAAGCTCTCGTCGTTATTGATGATCTCGTTGAGATCGGCAAAGGCTCCCTGCGCGATCAGCTCGCTTTTGTTGGAGAAGCTGTTCAGCATGACGATATCCGGGCCGTCTCCCGCGATGATCTCGTTCTGAAGCTGATTCTCGCTCGCCGTATAGTCGTCGGAGGTATTGTAGGACGAGTAGTCCTTAAGCACGACGCGGTATTCGTCGCTCATGCGGTTGAACTTTACCGCCGCTGATTCGATAGCTCCGTCTCCGTTCATTTCATAGGCGACGTTGATCAGATACTTTTCGGGGATCTCCTCCTCGGGTATCTGCTTCAGGAACAGCAGACAGGGCGGATCCTCGGACATGAATTCGTAGGTGTAGCAGACCATGCGCGTGCTGTCGATGATTGCGAGATTCCGCACCGAGTCGGGCGTGATGTCCGAATTGACCCAGTTGACGAGCACGGTAGGCTCGGCGTCGCCCTCGGAATAGCCGCAGAGCAGACCCGAGGCGCTGTAATAAATGTCAAAACCCGGTCCGATATAGAGTTTTGCGTTCCTGATACTGTCGGAATCGGGCAGAGCTATCGGATCGCCCAGCCCGCGCTTTTCGAAGTCGATATAGCAGAGCGTATTTCCGTTCTGGAGGTCGTCGTAGGTGACGCAGATCCTGCCGTCCGCGCTCGCGCTGATATTGCGCAGGTAGCCGCTGATCTCGATCTCAAAGAGCTTTTTCAGCGTCCTGTCGAAAACGCAGATAGCGGAGCTGGTCGCGATGACGATATTGTCCTCCCGGTCGATGGCAAGGTACTGGACGTAAAAATTCCTTCCGCCGAATACCGAGTCCTCTCCGGTGGAGTCGAACAGCTCGGCGAGATCCTCGGCAAGCGGCTCAAAGCTGTCCCCGGCGACCTTTTCAAGGCTGAATATTGATTTCCCGTTTTCCATATCGTAGGAATTGATCAGCGCGAGAAAGCTGCCGTCCGAGAAGCGCGCGATATTGCTCAGATAATGTTCCCGGCTCAATTCCGGAAGCGGCGACGAGGTAAACTCGCCGGTCTCGCCGTCGATATCGCAGATGAGGTAACGGACGACGCCCTTTTCGCTGTCGATCGTCTCGGAGCAGAGGACAGAGACTCCCGTATCCGACGGCATCAGCCTGTTGAAGCTGACGTCCTCGCCGAGGTCGATTTCGGTCGCCTTGTAGACGTGATCGACGCGGGATTTTTCCGGCTCCGGCTCCTTTGAGCCGCAGGACGCGAGGGGCAGCGCGGTTATCATCAGCGCCGCGGTGAGGATTATAGACATCAGTTGCTTTTTCAAATTGATTTCGCTCCTTTCAGAATGTTGAAGATGTAAAGCTCTATTTTGGTCGTACTTCAATTATAGCACAAAATTTTACACCTGTAAATCTCTACAAGCATAAA
>CACXED010000238.1 GCA_902766575.1 uncultured Ruminococcus sp.
GACAAGTCGGCGACCAAGAACGGCTTCGGAACCCGCATTATGTAAGCTGAAATGAAAAGGTTTTTAGCGTTTATACTCACCCTCGCGCTGACAATACCGCTCTGCGTCACCGGCTGCGGCAGAGAGGCAAAATACTCCGACGCGCTCCGTATCGGCACCTCCGAGATTCCAAAGACGCTGATGCCCTACGTCTCGTCGCACTCGTCGAACGTCTATGTGGCTAATCTCGTCTACGATACGCTGCTCGGAAGCGTCTCCGAGCCGGTCGATTACACTCTCCCGGACGGCAGCGAATTTATTCCTGTTGACGCCGACGAGAATTATTTCGGCTTCACCGACCGTCTCTGCGGCATGGAGGGAGCCTATCCGCGCAAGGACGGCTCAAAGTACGGCTGGGTGACCTTTGAGCCTACCGCCGAGCAGTATCAGAAGCAGCTCGAGCGCAAGGGCATCGTCAAGGGGCAGAACGAGGCGGGCGAGCCTATCGACGAGACCGACGAGGAGTTTGCCGTCCGCTCGGAGCGCGCCGTCCCGGCTCACGACTGGATGGAGTACCGCTTTGAGGTGCGCGACTGCTATTCGTGGAACGACGGAGTGCCTTTCACCGCCGACGATATAGTCTTTACCTTCAAGTACGCGCTGAAGAACGCTGGCTCGCTGGCGAGCATTGCCTACTTCCTCGACAGCTATTATGACTGCTATTCGGAGGACGGCGATCTTGTGCTGATCCTCGCGTCGAACAAGCTCAGCGATATACGGACGATCTGCTCGTCGATACTTATAATCCCCGAGCATATCTGGAGCGACATCCGACGCCCGGCGCAGGAAAAGAACCTCGACCCGGTGGGAACCGGCGCGTATCTCGCAAGGAGCGAGGACTATATCGACGACAGCTCGATAACCCTGACGCTCCGCGAAGATCTCGCTCCCGAGCTTCTGGACGAACTTTTTGCCGGCGAGCCGATAGAAAAGATCACGCTCCTGCGTCTCCAGAACGAGGACGTGACGCTCAACGCGCTCGAAATGGGCGATATCGACGTCTCGATCGACTCGCTGACAGCCGCCAAGGCCTACGCGGTCGACGGCAACGAGCTCTACAACGAGGTAAAGGTCTCGAGCTACAACAGCGAATTTGTTACAACTCTCGCTTTCAACGTCGGAAAATACGGCGCGTTCAGCGAGGAAAATATGCCTCAGAGCCTCTCGGTCAGACGCGCGATCTCGCTCGCCATCAACCAGCAGGAGCTTATTGACAGCGTCCTCTACGGAAAGGGAAGTCTCGTCGGCGACGGACTCGTTCAGGAGAGCTATCCCCACGCACTGAAAAACAGCGACGGCAGCTACAAGACCCACGAAACAAACGTGGAGCTCGCCAATAAGCTGCTCGACGAAGCGGGCTTTGAAAAGGACGCAAACGGTATGCGCGGGCTGTCCTTCAAGATTCTCGCCGGCACCGGAGCCGAAACTCTCGTCAACGCGATAGGCAGGCAGCTCAAGGAAAAGCTCGGCGTCACGGTCATATTCGATCAGGCTAAGAGCGACTACAGCGAGGTCATCAAGCAGTCGAACGGCGCGGAATTTGATATGATCATCAACACCGTCACCTTCTCGCCGGACAAGCTGCTGATGTTCGACGCGCGCTTCGGACGCTATCCCAACGGCTCGCCGAGAGTCTGGAACGTCACCGGTGTGAACGATGCCGAGCTCTCAAAGCTCATGTGGGAGATGGACACCGAGACCGACATAAAGAAGCAGTACGAAAAGGCGCGCGCCGTTGAGGAGCGTCTTGCCGGGCTCTATGTCGAGATACCGCTCTACTGCTCGAAGAACTACTGCGTCTACTCCGAGAAGAATTTCACCGGCTGGGTAGAGGAAAAGCAGGGCTCGGTGCTGAACGATCTCTCGCTCAGATTCCTGAAGCGCGCGGACAGCTGAAAAATCGAAAGGTTAAGGCATGAAATCAGGATTTATTTTGAAGAAGCTCCTTGTGAATCTCGGGATCCTTTTCGTGATAATCACGCTGAACTTCTTTCTGCCGCGGCTGATATTCGCCGACCCGGCGACGCCCTACTATGCGGGCGTCCCGGAGGACGCGGTCGCGCTGAGACAGGCTATCCGCGAGGAATACGGCTTTGACAAGCCGATGATCGTGCAGTATTTTGTCTACCTCGGAAAGCTCCTGAAATTCGACTTCGGAACGTCGTATATCTACAAGGAGCCGGTTTTTGACGTGATGTTCAAGCGCATCCCCTGGTCGCTGGTGCTGAGCCTGACGACGCTGCTGATATCGGTAGCGCTGGGTATCGTCGCCGGAGCCATAGCCGCAAAGAACCGCGGAAAATGGCAGGATTCGCTGGTGCTGAGACTTTCGACGCTCACAACGGCGATACCTACCTTCTGGCTCGCGATGGTGTCGGTGATGCTGTTTGCGTTCACGATACCGATATTTCCCTATCGCGGGGCTATGACCGAGGGCTACACGCTCGTGATGAACAGGGCGCTTTTCGCCGGAGTTTTCTTCGGATTTATAGCTCTGACGGTGATACTTTACGCGATCTTCAGAAAGGGCTTTCTGACCTTCACTCTGCCGATAGTCGGGCTTGCCGCGGCGATCTGCGCAGCCGTTCCCTTTGACGACATCGCGGACGTGGCTTATCACGCCTTTCTGCCGGTATTTGTAACCGCGATTGGCAGCACGATCTCCTACGCGCTGCTCGTCCGGAACAGCATGATCTCGGTCGTAAACGAGGACTACATACTCACCGCCCGCGCTAAGGGCGTTCCGGCGAGAAAGATCCTGTTCGGACACACCTTCCGCAACGCGCTGCTGCCGCTTGTGACGAATATCGGGCTCGGTATCTCGGGGCTTATCGGCGGCTCGGTGCTGATTGAGCAGATTTTCACCTGGCCGGGCATGGGAAATCTCCTGCTCGAAGCCAACAACAACGGAGATTTCCAGCTCGCGCAGGCGATTCTGCTGCTTTTCGCGATAATCACGATAGCGGCGAATTTCATCACCGATCTCATCTACCATAAGCTCGACCCCCGCGTCGGAATTTTATGAGGAGGATTTTTATGAAAAAGAAGATATGCGCTTCACTGAAAAGCGCGGGCTCGCTCTTTCTGAAGATCTGGAATCATAAAAAGGGGCGCGTCGGAATAATCATCACCGGATTTGTCATACTCGTCGCGATTTTCGCTCCGGTGCTGACCAAGTACGATCCCTACGATTACGACGTCACAAAGGGGCTTCAGCCTCCGTCCGCCGAGCATATCCTCGGCACCGACAAGAACGGCGTCGATATCCTGACCGAGCTTATCTACGGAACGCGGATATCGCTGCTGGTCGGGCTTGCGTCGGGAATAGGCGTCACGCTGCTCGGAGCGGTGCTCGGCGTCGCCGCGGGCTATTTCGGAAAGGTCAGCTCGACGATAATTCTGAATATAATCAATGTGATGCTCGTCATTCCGACACTGCCGCTGATGATTATCCTGAACAAGGTCAGCTCGAGCTATGTGATGATGATCTTCATCTTTGTCGCTTTCGGCTGGTCGGGAACGGCGAGAATGATCCGGGCGCAGGTGCTTTCGATCCGCGAGAGCGGCTATGTCAAGGCTGCGGAGCTTTCGGGCGCGAGCCGCTGGTATGTCATGAAAAAGCATATTCTCCCGGCGGTCTCGAACCTGCTGATCATGAACTGCGCGCTCTCCTGCGCGGGCTTCATGATCGCCGAGGCTGGACTGTCGTTCATCGGACTCGGAGACCCGAACAGCATGAGCTGGGGAAAGATACTCGTCAGAGCACAGGAGTCGGCGTTTACCGCCCGGCTCTGGGCGTGGGTATTGGCTCCGGGAGGAGCGATATTCCTGACCGTCACCGGATTCATGCAGATCGGCTACGCTCTGGAGGATATCTGCAACCCGCGCATGGTCAAGAAAAA
>CACXED010000239.1 GCA_902766575.1 uncultured Ruminococcus sp.
GCTGCGCTGACCCGAGAAAGCCGATCTCCGAGACTCTCCCCGGCAAGCTCCCGCAGCCGAAGATCACCCACGGCGCGGCTGCCGGCTACTCGTCCTACGGAAACCAGATCGGACTCGCCACCGGCGGAGTCTACGAGATCTACCACGATAATTACGTCGCGAAGCACCTCGAGGTCGGCGCGGTCGTCGGCGCCGCTCCGGCTGAGAATGTCATCCGCGAAGTGCCGAAGCCGGGCGACAAGGTCATTCTCCTTGGCGGTCGTACCGGACGCGACGGCTGCGGCGGAGCTACCGGCTCGTCCAAGGCTCACACCACCGCATCGCTCACGACCTGCGGAGCAGAGGTTCAGAAAGGAAATCCCCCCGAGGAGCGCAAGATTCAGCGCCTTTTCCGCAACGAAAACGTCACGAAGCTCATCAAGCGCTGCAACGACTTCGGCGCGGGCGGAGTTTCGGTCGCTATAGGCGAGCTCGCCGACGGACTGCTCATTGACCTCTCCAAGGTTCCGAAGAAGTACGAGGGTCTTGACGGCACCGAGCTTGCTATCTCCGAGTCTCAGGAGCGCATGGCGGTCGTCGTCGCAAAGGAGGACGCGGCTAAGTTCTGCGAGTATGCCGCTGGCGAGAACTTAGAGGCGACTATCGTAGCGTCGGTCACTGAGGAGCCCAGACTCCGCATGAAGTGGAACGACAACTTCATTATCGACCTCTCGCGCGAGTTCCTCAACTCCAACGGCGCGGAGAAGCACACCGATATCGAGATTGACAAGGTCGACACAAACGGCATACTCGACGGCTTCAGGGCGAAGCTCGACCTCTCGGACAGAGCGGCGGCTGTCAGAGCGCTGATCGGCGACCTCAACATCTGCTCTCAGCGCGGACTTGTCGAAAAGTTCGACAGCTCGATCGGCGCGGGAACCGTCGTGATGCCCTACGGCGGAAAATATCAGATCACTCAGCCTCAGTTCATGGCGGCAAAGCTCCCGGTGCTCGAGGGCGAGACAGATACGGCCTCGGTCATGGCTTACGGCTTCGACCCGTTCCTGTCCGAAAAGAGCCCCTATCACGGAGCGGTCTATGCGGTCGTCGAGTCGGTCGCGAAGTTAGTCGCGGCGGGAATTGATTACCGCGACGCTTACCTCACTTTCCAGGAGTATTTCGAAAAGACCAGAAACGACCCGAAGCGCTGGGGCAAGCCGATGGCGGCTCTGCTCGGTGCGCTGAAGGCTCAGTGCGAGCTCGGTATCGCGGCTATCGGCGGCAAGGACTCGATGTCCGGCACGTTTGAGAACATCGACGTTCCGCCTACGCTCGTATCGTTCGCGATTGCGGCTCACGACGCAAAGAAGCTGATAACTCCCGAGTTCAAGTCTGCCGGAGACAGGGTCTACCTCATCGCGCCGGAGTACACAAAGGACAATCTGCCCGACTTCGAGAGCCTGCGCAGCGTATTCGGAAATATCCGCGACATCGCGGAGTCCGGCAAGGCTAAGGCTATATACACGGTCGATCTCGGCGGCGTCGCTGAGGGCATCGTCAAGATGAGCATGGGCAACCGTATCGGCTTCAGGGGCGATCTCGACGACTCGACGCTCTTTGAGCTCGAGTACGGCGCGTTCATAATCGAGGCTGACGGCGAGCTCGGCCCGAAGTTCACTCTCATCGGCGAGACGACCGACGACGGCTGTGTCACGCTCGGAGATGCGAAGCTCGATATCGTCTCGCTCCAGTCCGACTGGGAGAACACGCTCGAAAAGGTGTTCCCGACTATCGCTCCCGAGGTCAAGCCCGAAAAGACCGAGAAATTCAGCTTTGCGAAGCGCTCGGAGCTTGCTCCGGCGGTCAGGGTCGCAAAGCCCCGCGTAGTCATTCCGGTATTCCCCGGCACGAACTGCGAGTACGACACTATGCGCCGCTTTGAAAAGGCGGGAGCAAGGGCGGAGATATTCGTTCTGCGCAATCTCAGCGCGGCTGCGCTGACCGACGCGGTTGACGAGCTTGTCTCGCTTCTCGACAACGCGCAGATGCTGATGATCCCCGGCGGCTTCTCGGGCGGCGACGAGCCGGACGGCTCGGGCAAGTTCATCACTGCCGTGCTCCGCAACCCGAAGGTCAAGGACGCGGTGACGAGACTCCTCGAGCAGCGCGACGGACTTGCGCTCGGAATCTGCAACGGCTTCCAGGCTCTTGTAAAATCAGGTCTGCTCCCGTTCGGCAGAATTATGGACGAGATGACGCCCGACTGCCCGACGCTGACCTTCAATGCGATAGGCAGACACCAGTCGATGATGGTCCGCACGAGAATCGCGTCGGTCAAGTCCCCGTGGCTTGCCGGAGTTGAGGTCGGCGACATCCACTCGATTCCGATCTCCCACGGAGAGGGACGCTTCTGGGCGAGCGAGGAGACGGTCAGAGCTCTCGCCGCTAACGGTCAGATCGCAACTCAGTACGTCGATCTCGACGGCAATCCGACTATGGATATCCGCTACAACCCGAACGGCTCGACCTTTGCGATAGAGGGAATCCTCAGCCCCGACGGCAGAATCCTCGGCAAGATGGGTCACAGCGAGCGCATCGGCAGAAACGTCGCCAAGAATATCGAGGGCGACAAGGATCAGCACCTGTTCGAGTCGGGAACCAAGTACTTCGCCTGAAGCCCGGGAATCGATAATCGAACGGTTTTTCGCAGAGCGCGGGGAATTTCTCCGCGCTTTTGCGTCAGACGGCAGAAAAACGTCAGTAACCTTGAAAGGAGATGAAAAAGCATGAACCGTATGCCGTTCGGCGTCGTCGGAGCGGAGCGCGCGCTCGAGATTGCCTCGCGCCGTCTCACCGGAGAATATGCGGAGGTTCGCGCCGCCTTTGACCCGGACGAGAAAAAGCTTCGGGCGCTCGAGCCCGAGCTTGAAGCGCGGGGAATCTGCTGCTTTCGCGACTTCATGAAATTCGCGGGCTGCGGGATCGGCGCGATGATTATCTCCGGCGGTGAGCTTGACCGGGCGCAATACGCGATAAAGGCGCTCCGACGCGGAGTTCACGTTCTCTCCGAGCCGCCTATGGCGCTGACCCTCGACGATGTGAGCCGGATCGAGCGGGCTTCAAGGGAGAGCGGAAAATATTACGCGCTCGCCGTCTATAGCTGTCACAGACGGGAGGTTCTGCTCGCAAAAGAGCTTTTCAGGCGCGGCGATATCGGGCGGCTCGTCTACGCCGAGGGCAGCTCCTTTGTGAGGTTCAGCGACCGCGCTGCCGGGATCCCGTCGACCTTCAACTGCGCCGGGAGCGTCGGACAGGCTCTGATCACCTGCGGACAGCGCGCGGTCAGGGTCAGCGGCTTTGAGAGCCGGAGCTCGTCCGCGTCGCTGGGAGTTGAGCTGCTCGAGCTCTCGAACGGCGCGCTCTGCCGGGCGGTGAACGGCTCGCTCCTGTCTCCGAGAGAGCGCGGACTGCGGCTCATCGGCGAGAGCGGAAGTCTCGAGATCATCGGCGGCGGAGTTCTGCTCACCGACGGGACGGGAAAGACGCGGCGGAACGTTCTGAGCCGTCCGGAGGGCTTTCTGCTCGACGGAATGTGCCGGGGAGGGAGCTTTGAGGAGTCGTCGGCGATCGCGGGCTTTGCGGCAAAGCTGCTCGGGGACAGCGCGGCTGCGGCTCGCTGCATCGACGTCTACCGCGCCGCGGATATCTCGCTGCCCGGGATGATAGCTCACCGATCGATAATCGACGGCGGCAGACCTCTGCCTGTTCCCGATCTGCGGAGCGACGAGGGACGCGACGCCTGCCGCGGAGATCGCTTCGGCTTCGCCGTCGCCGACGAGAAATACCGGCTGCCCGTGAGCCTGAAAAACTGACAAAAATCAAAAGGAGTCCGTTCGGACTCCTTTTTTGCATTATTTGTTATTTATTCGGCAAGCGATCGGCAAAGAGCAGGGTATTCAGCCCCGCCGCGCGCTTCTGAGAGGGTGTTTTCAGCACTCCGCTCCCGACAAGCTGCTCGATGATGTACATCCGCAGGTTCGGACGGGCGTATATCTTCGCCAGCGGGCGGATGTGCTCGGGAAAATGCGGCTCGCGGAGCTTGTACAGCTTTTCGGAGAGCTCGCCGAGCAGCGCGCGAACCTCGCTGTCAGCCTGCGGGAGCGAATTATTGAACGGGGTTTCGCCGAGCCATTTCGCGCCCTCGTGGTCTACGCAGATCAGATTGACCTCATCGTCGGCGGTCAGGTAGCCCTTGTCGCGCAGACGCTTGTAATGCTCGATCTGCGACGGCTCTTTCTTCAGAGCTCCCGTGTAGAACTCGTAGAGAAATTCGTAGTCTGTCCAGAGATTTTCGCGCCAGCCCATTTCGCGGCTGTCGTAGCAGGTTGTGACCTGCCACGAAAAGATCGGATATTTGTCCGAGCCTCGCGTCATGCTGCCGCAGGCGCCGTATTTTCTCCCGTCGAAGCTGACGTCAAAGCTGCGGTCAACGCTTGCGAAAGCGACGTAATTTCCGCCGTCCTTGCGTCTGACGCGGTATTCGTCGAGCGCGTCGTCCTGCTCGCAGAGATTGAGCTGATAGCTCGCCGCGAACATTATTCCCGACCAGAGCCAGAGATTTTCGTCGCCGTCGGGGATATAGAGCTTTGTTTGGTCAAAGTTCCTCAGCGCCTCGACGACCTTTGGAATATAGACCTCACAGACCTTTTTTGCGTAGGCGACGTTGAGCTCGTGCTCGGCTTCACAGAGCTCCTTTGTCGGATCGGTAATGTACATATTAGTCAGGTACTTGTCGCCGAGCCGATCCATAAAACCGTATTCCTCTAAAACCTCGACCTCGTCGGCGACGAATACCGGCGATACGCCGATCTCGTCGGCGATCTCGTTGATCGTCAGCGGCTTGTGATAGGCTGCCCACGCGATATTCTGCGTCAGTCGGCGCGAGAAAAAGTCCGCGGTGTCGCCCTTTGAGCCGGGTCTGCCGTCGTGTCCGAGCTCGCTGAAGCTGATGGGATCAATTCCGAGTTTTCCGATGCTTCTCATAGTTTTCATGCCCTCCTTAAGTGTGCTTTTCGCACCGCTCAGATGCCACTTGACCGTTCCGAGCGGAATGGCAAGCTCCTTTGCGATGTCGGAAAGCTTCATGCTTTTGTAGTAGTGTCTGACGAGTATCTCCCGGCGAAGCTTTGACAGATAGGCGATCTCGAGCCGGAGCTTTGCGTAGGTCTCGCTCTCGGCGACGCGCTCGGTGAAGTCGTCGCCGTCCTCGATATCGAAATCGTCAAGCCCGCAGTAGGGCGAGTTTTTATACTCGTCGGTAAAACGCGCCCATACGTTCTGAGCTATGCGGTAGATGTAGGCGCTGATATTCGCGATATTCTCCCGCTTCAGGAGCGAGGAATAGACCTCGAGCGTTATCCTTGCCGCCAGCTCCTCGGCGCGCTCGATGGAGCCGGTTTTGGTCAGCGCGAAGCCGTACAGCTTTTTGTTGTACTCGCAGATTATCCGGTCGCACAGCTCTTTGTCCATTTGCTTAGTCCTTTCTGAAAGACCTTTCGCGAAAGCTTTCGTATATTAAGTGGCGGAAAAAATGAGAAGGTTGGCGGTTTTCGAAAATTTCCGGCAGAAAATTTCAGCTTTTATCGTAGACGAGCAGCACCGGCGGCAGAGCGCGGTCGGCTCCGGCAAGGTGAAGCCCCAACTCATAGGCTTTCCGCACGACCGCCATGACGATGTAGCTCGTCGCCGGACGGTATCTGAAAAGCTCGGGTATGTTCCCAAGATGCGCCGGAGTCCTTACCGCGCTGCGCCTTAAGAACTCGCGGTAATCGCTCCCGAGCCGGTCGGTGAGCTTCTCATACGCTTCTGAGATCAGCCGATTGACCTCGGCGAACTCTCCGCGGGTGAGCATCGGAATATCGACCAGAAGCGTACTGTTCTCACACCGGAGCAGACCGGCTTCGATGAATCCGGGTATGCTCTCGAGCATACGCTCGGGCAGACCGCATTTTTCGGGCGAAAGCTCGCGGCTGACCGACCACAGGAGGTTGCAGATATATTTGAAGTACAGCTCATAACCGCAGATATTGAATCTGCGCGGGCTGTCCCAGAGAGAAGTGTCAAATTCACAGAGCTGCAGAAATTTTGCTCCATCGAAGTCACATTCGCCCGGACCGCTCGTCCTGCGCCCGCCCCAGACCGTGTATTCGAGCGAGCGTTCGTATTCGGCAGAGTCGTAGTCCGCCGGGAAAGCATATCCGAACGCCATCCATTTTCCGCCGTCGCGTCGGGGAGGGCAGACCGCTTCTCCGATTCCGCTGCCGTAGAGCTGGAATCTTTGCAGCGCGTCGAGTATCGCGTAGCGTTCCAGCTTTACAGACTGCGCGGCGGTCAGGCTTAAATCGAGCCGCTTGAGATTTTCGGTCAGCTTTGTCATAATCTCCCAGATTTCCGAAAAGTGCCGCTCAACAAAATCGAGCTGCGGTTTGAAGCGTCCGAGCTGATCGGACAGATTGTAGATGATGAAATCGGCGTAGTATTTTCCTCCGCTTGTCTTTGCCATCAGCTCGCCCGAAACGAGCCTTTCGGCGATCGGCTCGACGTAGGCGGTCGGTATGCCTATCGCACGGGAGAGCTCGGGCAGCGTCAGCGGTCGGTCGTAGGCGAGCATGAGCAGATTCTGCGCGATGAGATCGTTTTCGACGAGCGATATCGGCGAGCCGTCCGCGCCGTCGCTCCCGCAGAACGAGAGGCTGAGCCTCCCGGGAAGATTGTTTTCTCTGTTTTCCATATCGGTGAGTCCTTTCCTGATTTTTTCACGCCCAGCCGAAAGCCGGCTCTTGACCGTACCCTCGGGTATGCCGAGCGCCGACGCGATGTCCGCGATACTCTGCCCGCGGTAGTAGAAGCGTATCAGCGTCTCCCGCGAGAGAGTAGAGAGATAAGCTATCTCGCGGCGGACGGCGGCGGCTTCCTCGCCGTCCGGCTCGGGCTCATCGGAGGTCAGTCCGAAGTCGCCGAGCTCGACTATCGTCGGCTGACCATACTTTTTTCTGAGTGTGTCGTTGTATTTGTGCATGAGAGTGTTCGCGAGCCATGTCTTGGGATATTCTATCCTCCCGCCGCGCCGTATGAAATCGAGCGCGGCTAAAAAGGTCTCCGAGAGCAGATCCTCGGCGTCCTCGCGCGAGGAGCATTTTGACTCGGCGAGCCGCTTTATGTAGTCGAAATGCTCGAGGATTAGGTCGTTTGCGTTCATGTGCTTCTCCCTTGGGAACTGTAATATTACGTGACTATAGTCGCGAAAAAGAGCGTCAGGTTCGTCGTCACAGAGAAAATTCGGGTAAAAATTCGAATTTTTGAAATATATGCGGTAATA
>CACXED010000240.1 GCA_902766575.1 uncultured Ruminococcus sp.
GTGAAGATGAGTTGCAAGCAACTCAGACGGAAAAAGGGCAAGCAGATGCGTGCTTAAGGCTTTAGCCGTGAATTGTGCGGTATTGCCCTAAAAAAGGGACTGCTGCAAGTACCACGGCAAAAGTACTTACAGCAGTTCTTTCTATTTTTTATCATTCCAAGCAAAAAGAGCAGTAAAGCGACCGACCCAAACGGAACGATTCAAGCGGAGCAGAACGCCTTCATCGCTGATGGAATCGGAGCTTTCGATCATTACGGCTTACTGGTTTTACGGATGAAATTTATTTCGTTGAAATCCATATAGGACTCGTCCAGCCATAACGGCCGTCGGTCAGCTCGACTCTGAGGTAGTAATAATCGGTTTCATTCTCCGCTTTGTAATCGAACATCATAAATTCCGGATTTTTTGACTGAATATAATCCCTACAGTTTTTCACCAGTGTGATCTGTCTCACAGGAGCGTCGGCTTTCACGTTAATATAGATCGCGCGGTCCGAGCTGTCGGAAAACTCCTCGCCCATATAATGTCCGTTAATTCGGAAGTCTATCCACATTTTCCCGCCCATAAAGCCGTAGCACCGCCTTGCCTTCAATGCCGAAAATATCGAGCTCAGCGTGTTTTCTTCCGCAAGAACTCCGGTTCTTCCGGGGAATATATTTATGCCCGTGTAATTCTTTTCATACTCCTTATTTCCCCGGGCGTGATTGTCCGAAGCGCCTATGCAGCCCATTTTCGCGCCTCTTTTCAGCGCGTCCTGCCAGAAACCGCCCTCGCATCTGTAGGTCTCGATATTGCATGGGTTGCCGAAATATTCGGCGCTGTCGCCCCTCGAATATATCTCGATCAGTTGAGTGAACAGCTCGGGCGGCATGGTGTTGAAATCCGCTCCGGCTGTAAGGCTGTAGGTATCGTGAGGGACAACGATCACATCGTCCCGGTTCAGTGTTTTCAACAGGTCGGCGTAGGTTATTTCGCCGTCGGCGTCGCTGCGGATCATTTCTCCGTCGTAATTATCATAATAAATGATCATATTATTATACCACGGATAGGAATCGCGCTCATAGCCAAGAATCGTCGTGAATTTTCCCGGATCGTTGTACTCCCTCGCCTTGGCTTTTTCAATCTCCCATTTCGCCCCATAGAGCTCAGCCGCGCCTACCCCGCCGTGGTCATGGTCGGTCAGCGCGCAGAAATCGAGCTTATCATTGTCACGGATATCCCTGTAGTAGGCGTCGATATCCGGATAGCCGTCGGACAGGCGGCTGTGACCGTGAATGTCGCCGATATAAATATTGTATCTGCTCTTTCCGGGATAAAAATCCTTTTCGTGATCCATTGCCTCCCGGTACTTCTGTCCGCGGTCTTCAGCGGGACCGCTGTAGACGGTGCTTGTGACGGCATGGCAGCGGTTGGGCGTATCGTAACCTCTGGCGAGCTTTCGTTCCTTGTTTATCATAATTCATTCTTCCTGTCCGGTCTTAACGACCGCTAATCATTCTTAAAACGTTTTATATTTTATCATATAACCGAGTGTCTGTCAATAGTACATCTTGACAAAGCAGGCGCGTATTTATTCAGCCCGCATTGTATGCCTTGTGCATTATGCCTTAAATCGAGCATATAATTTTGTTATTTTACATTCTTGACAGATGTCCGCCTGGCATGTTATAATAGTTCTACGCTAAATCTAAAACGATTTAATTATACAATTGCCGACACTAGGAAGCATCAAATGAAAAAATCAGCAGTAACCATCAGCGACATCGCGCGTCACCTCGGTGTGTCCGAGGCGACCGTGTCGCTGGCGCTCAACAACAGCACAATGGTCAAAGCCGAGACGCGCGAAAGGGTCAGGCTCACGGCAAAGGAGCTTGGCTATGTCCCCAATCTCAGCGCAAGGCGGCTCGTCATGAAGAAAAGCGGCATGATCGGCGTGGTCGTGCCTGATATCGAGAACGTCTACTACGCCTCGCTCGTCAAGGAGCTCTCCAACCGCGTCGCCGAGAGCGGCTGCTCGCTTTCGATCTTCATCTCCTCCAACGACCCGAAAAAGGAGGAGCGCGCGATCAGCGACATGATCTCGTCCCGCGTGGAGGGCATGATCTACGTTCCGATCAACACTCCCGCCGACCTGTCCGGCTCGAGACGACTGCTTGAACGCTCGGGGATTCCGACCGTCTGCGCGACAACTCTGATCGACGGCATGAGCTGTGTGCTCTGCGACCTCGAGGACGGCATGAAGCGGCTCGTGTCGCATATCAGACTCGGAAAGCCGAAAAAAATCGTCTATCTCAGCGGCCCCGAGGGGGTCTACACTCTCGACTGCCGCCAGAGAGCTTTTCTTGGAGCAGCGGCTGATTCAGGAGCCGAGGTGACTGTTATTCACCTGCCCGCAGTCGACTACAGGCAGGCGTTCGAAGCGGCGCGGGGACTGCTCGGAAATCTGCCCGACGTCATCGTCTGCGTCAACGACTTCATGGCGCTCGGAGTGGTCAACCTGCTGACAGAAAAAGGCATTTCGATTCCACGCGACGTGTCGGTCACGGGCTTTGACGACAGCGTATTTTCGATTGCCTCGCCTGTGCCGCTGACCACGGTCAGGCAGGATATCCCCGCCATCGCCGAAAAGACGGTGGAGCTGTTATTAAAGCTGATTGGCTCAGATACAACCCCGGAGAGCGAGATATTAAAGCTCCCCACCGAGCTTATCATAAGAAAATCCACAAATAAAAATATCAAGGAGGAAGCAACATGAAAACAATCAAGAACAAGGAACTGCTCGTCGGAGCCGACTTCGCCGGATATCCGCTCAAGGAGGCGGTAGTCGCGCATCTCAAGCAGAAGGGCTGGAAAATCACCGACGTCGGCGTCAGAGCCGATTCCGACCCGGACGACACCGATCTGATGTTCCACCGCGTCGGACTTCGGGTCGGTTCGATGATCTCGGAGGGCGAATTTGAGCGCGCGTTGATTTTCTGCGGCACCGGCATGGGAATCCATATCGCCGCGAGCAAGTGTCCGCACGTCCACGCCGGAGTAGTCGAAAGCGTTCCCGCAGCGCTCAGAGCAATCACCGGAAACGGAGTCAACGTCCTCGCTATGGGAGCCTTCTATGTCGCTCCGCAGATGGGCTGCGACATCGCCGACGCATATCTCGGTGCGGAGCTGGGCAGCGGATATGAGTGGTGGAAGAATTTCTACGAGTTCCACAAGCTGGCAATCGACGAGCTGGAGGCCTTCGATTATGAGGAATACAAGAAAAACGGCTTCAAGGTTCACAAGCTGGGCGATTATCCGCTGAAGCTCGAAACCAAGCCCGACTGAATACGGGAAAAATCAAATTCTATTTTTATGGAGCGAAATTAAAACGATTAAAAATATGAAAATCATTGAAAAAATCAAAAAACGTCAGGCCGCTCCCCATAGCTGCCGTCAGCCGGTGATAGCCTTCCTCGGCGACAGCGTAACTCAGGGCTGCTTTGAGATCTACAACGACCACGGCCGCGTCGAAACCACCTTCTTCCCCGAAGAAGCCTATGCCGCGAAGGTACGGCATATTCTTTCGCTGCTCTATCCGTCTGCGTCGGTGAATATAATCAACGCCGGAATCAGCGGCGATACCTCATGGGGCGGGCTTGCCCGGCTCGAGCGCGACGTGCTCAGCTTCAGTCCCGATCTCGTCGTGGTCTGCTACGGACTGAACGACGCGGGAGCGGGTGAGAGCCAACTGGAACGCTATGCCGATTCGCTTTCGGAGATATTCGAGAAAATCAAAGCGTCCGGCGCGGAGGTCATCTTCCTGACACCGAACCTGCGCTCTGACGACAGCGATTACCGTAATCCCGACAAGCTGCTCGAGGGCTGCGTTCGTAGCGTTGCCGCCAACGAGCGCGGCGGCTGGCTTCAGAAATATCTCGAAGCGGCGAAAAATGCCGCGCGAAATGCCGACGTCCGCGTCTGCGACTGCAATGCGCTCTGGCTCAGAATGAAGTCGAGCGGCGTCAATACGAACGCTCTGCTGTCGAACGAAGTCAATCACCCGACCCGCGAGCTGCATTGGATGTTCGCGTATGAGCTGGTACGGACGATGTTTGAATAAGCCTATAAGCACTTTCCCGTAAAATTCAGATAATAATTATTTCGGCTTTACCGCGAAAGGTATGGTGATAAATTATGAAGTTCAGATTAACATCCGCATTTCTCATTGCGGCGCTTATGACATCAGCGCTGCTAAACTCCTGCCAGAGTCAGGCCGGTACCAACGACACAGCTTCCGATATAACGGTTGATTCAACTCCGGTTACATCGTCTGACACCACGGACGATTACGGCTACATCGACCCCGGCATCGAAAAGCAGGATCACGGCGGACGGGATTTCAACATCGTATATCCCGAATGGTCGCTGTACAAGAATTATTACTTTTCAAACGAAAGCAACGGCGACATCGTCAACGACGCAGTCTACGAACGCTCGCGCCGGGTGGAGGAACATTTCAATATCAAGCTTAATTATGTCACCTATGGCGACGGCAAGGAAAGCTCGGTGTTCTCTGCGGTGCAGACTGCGGTTTTAGCCGGAATTTCCGATTACGATCTGGCGCTGACCCATTGCGTGCAGGGCGTTTTGGGATTGGTCTCCTCGGCATTGGTGCTGGACTGGAACAGTCTGCCGGGCGTCGATCTGACAAAGCCCTACTGGAATCAGTCGGTACGTGAAAACTTTGAGGTCGATGGAGTCCTTCCGATAATGGCAGGCGATTATATCCTTCCGGACGTCAACGCGATCTTCTTCAACAAGGAGCTGATTGACAAATATGGGCTTGAGGATCCCTATCGGCTGGTGCTTGACGGGAGCTGGACGTGGGATAAGCTGCGGGATATGGCAAAGCTGGTTTCATCCGATCTGAACGGCGACAGCGTGATGGACGAAAACGACCAGTACGGCTTTGTCGGCGAGCTTGACTGGCAGTTCGCCTCGGCGCTGACCTCCTGCGGACAGCTGATCGCAGGCTCCGACGGCAAAACTGTCGAATTGGTCTGCAATAATGAAAAAACCCAGTCGATACTCGATATGCTCTCTGATCTGATACATCGCGACGACATCTCATTCACCTGGAATTACAAGGTTGAATATGACCCCAACAACGGCGGCACTCCTCCGGTCGATTTCGGAAACGGACGCGCGCTCTTTTATCTGACTCCGCTGAGCCTTGCGACCACCTTCCGCGACGCGAATATCGAATACGGCATCCTCCCGTTCCCGAAATATGATGAGGCTCAGTCGGATTATATCACGCTGAACTGGTCGGGCTTCATGTGCGTATCGGCGACGGTCAGCGATCCGGGGCTGGTCGGACAGGTGACTGAAATGCTGTCAGCCGAAAGCTGCCGCACAGTAATCCCTGCCTTCTTTGATGTGCTGCTGGGCGAAAAGATCGCCCGCGACGAAGACGCCAA
>CACXED010000241.1 GCA_902766575.1 uncultured Ruminococcus sp.
CTGACACAGCTGCTAAATACAAATCCTGCTTTTCCGGACATTCCGGAAAAGCAGGATTTGTGGGAAAATACGCCTTTTTGTGGGGCTTTATCTAAGGAGAATTACAATGAGTAAAAAAAGTTCTGAAAAACTGAGCGATGCGGAAGCGCTCGAAACGATCGCGCGATACGAGAAAAATGAAATTATATTTTTAAAAGTTTGCGTCTACAGCTTTATAATTGGTATACCTGCCCTGATAATCGGCATGATCGTAGAATCAGGAGTGGTCGCGGGGATTGGCAGTGTATTATTTGTTGGGGGATTCGTCTGCGTTTATCTGAAAGGCAAGATGCGCAGCAATGCGGAATCACTGGTGACGAATCAGCTGCAGGACTTCTATAATACGGAACTGCAAAGAGCATTCGGTCCCTGCCAGCATAACAAGGATATGGACATCAATAAGACGCTTATAAAAAAACTCCGTCCGGTGGCAGAGTCCTGGAATGAGTGTAATGAGTGGCGTTTTTATGAGGGCTGTTATCAGGAGACTCGCTTCTCTGTCAAAAATGTGGAACTGTCTGAGGTAACAAAAGATGGGGATGGTGGTGACAATAGAAGCCCGAGGTTCACCGGTGCGGTACTGCGCTGCAAGGATGTCTGCGACCCCGCTCTGAATATTGCCCTGTGGAGGAATGGAACGGACTCCAATAGTGACCTCACTGACCCCGCTGTCTTCCGTCAGTGCTTTTCCGCCCATACCGCGGACGGTCAGCCGGCGGACGATCTGGTGACCCCGCAGCTGCGTGAGCTGATCCGGAAGATTGTGTCATTCAGCGGGAAATATACGGTGAACTCTCTGATCTTCCGCAGCGGCGAGGTGGTAATGGCAATCGGCGGGTATTCCTTCGGTCACGGCTTGCCGTCAGGATCAGAGAGCCTGACGGACTTCGACATGATCCGCCGCCGCTTCACCGACTCGCTGTACCCTGTGTGCAAGCTGATCGACATCCTGCAGGAAAATACAGACTGAATTACAGAGAATAACAATGAGTAAAATCAATCCGGAAGATCTGAGTGAAGCGGAAGCGCTCAAACTGATCGAGAAAAACGAGAAATGGGAAGCCAGATGGAAGAACTTAGGCTTCAAATGCGTACTCATTGGGGTGATTGGCGTGGCACTCTTTGCGGTCATGGGGGTAGGAGCGCTCGCACTCATTTTTACTTTATTGGCCTTATTGGGAGCCGTCTTCATCGCAGTGGGCGGCAGTTTTCGGAGCAAAGCGGAATCAGTGGTGAATGCGCAGCTGTACGGCTTCTATGATGCGGAACTGCAAAAGACCTTCGGCCCCTGCCAGCATACCGGGGAGATGGACATCAATGAGGCGCTTTTAAGAGAGCTCCGTGTGGTGGACGAGGACTGGTGTTGGCATGCTGCGTGGCGTTTTTATGAGGGTGATTATCACGGGACCCACTTCTCTGTCGCAAATGTGAAACTTGGTAAAAAGATAGATCAAGGGCAAGAGGGTAAAAGTTTGGTAGAGAATTACAATGGCGCTGTACTGCGCTGCAAGGATGTCTGCGACCCCGCTCTGAATATTGCCCTGTGTGGGCCTGGGACGGACCACCAGAGTGACCTCACAGACCCCGCCGTCTTCCGTCAGACCTTTTCTGCCCGCACTGCAGACGGTCGGCCGGCGGACCACCTGGTGACCCCGCAGTTGCGTGAGCTGATCCAGAAGATGGCGTCCAAATATATGGTGACCGCTCTGCTCTTCCGTAACAGCGAGGCGATGCTGGCAATTCGCTGGTATAATTTCGGGTACGCCTTGCAGGAAGATAAGAGTCTGCGAAACCTCGACGAGGTCCGCAAGCGTTTCATCAACTCGCTGACCCCGGTGTGCGATCTGATCGACATACTGCGGGATTCCTGCGGGGAATTATGACCCTTTTTGCGGGGCAGAATTGTGAAAGGAAAAACTATTATGGTTCCGATAATTATTATCCTGGCTGTGGTTCTGGCCGTCGCCGTCTGGTGCGTCAGAACTGTCAATGACTTCAAGAAAAAGGAAATTCGCGTGCAGGAGGGGCTCTCCGGCGTAGAGGTGGCGCTGACCAAGCGCTACGATATGCTCACCAAAATGCTTGACGCTGCCAAGGGCTATATGAAGCATGAAAACGAGCTCTTTGAAAAGGTCATCGAGCTGCGCCGCGGCATGAGCGTTGCGGAGCTGAACGACGCCCAGCAGCAGATGGATTCTCTGAGCGGCAAGCTCTTTGCCGTGGCGGAGGGCTATCCGGAGCTGCGCTCCAGCGAGGTTTTCGTTGAGCTTCAGCGGGGAATCCGCGACGCGGAGGAGCATCTGCAGGCGGCGCGGAGACTTTACAATACCAGCGTTACCTCCTATAATACGGCGATTGCCATGTTCCCGGCAAAAATTCTGGCAGGCTCGCGTCAGCCGAAGGAATTCTTCGCCGCGGAGGAGCATAAGCGCGAAGATGTAAAAATGACGTTCTGAGAAGGGAGACGACAACATGGAAGAAAATCAGGCATTAACGAACGAACAGCTGGAGAGCCGGCTCAAATCACTGCGAGTCAAGGCTGCGATTACCATGATCCTGACCTACGCCGCCGTTGTGGGGATAATTATCATGTGGTTCTTTATGGGAAACCTCGTATTGGGACTGGTTTTCCTGGTAATCGCAATGGTATTCGCGTATTTTTCATCCAAAAGCAGCAGCACGCTGAAAAAGCTCCTCAGCGACAATATCATCAGCAGTGTGCTTAAGGAAGCGCTGGGAAACAGCGTGGAATATAATCCGTGGGGCAAGCTGAACCCCGGCAGCATGGCGTTCCCGTTCGATTATAATAAGGTTGAAGGCAGCGATCATATCAAGGCGGTCTACAATGGGCTGAACATTGAGCTTGGCGACATCGAGCTTATCTATGAAGCCGAGACCGTCGACGCCGACGGAAATACGGAGAAGAACAGTATTACAAACTTCAAGGGACAGTGGCTCATCTGTGACTTCGGAAAGGAGCTCTCCGGCGAGGTGTGTCTTTCCGCGAGCGACAAGAAGCTGCGCCGTCAGCACAAAAACGACAGCGTGGAGATGGAGAACGAAAACTTCAACAATCGCTTCCTCGTCACTGCCAACGACGCGCAGGAGGCATATTACATTCTCACGCCGCACATGATGGAATATATTCTCAGCATGGCGGATAAGAGCGGCGGCGACGTCTATATGTCCTTCCAGCGGGACGGAAAGCTGCACGTTGCGGTCAAGACCGGGCGCGACTTCTTTGAACTTGGGAAAAGCAATGCCAATGTGGAGGGACTGCGCCGGAAGTTTTTGGGTGAGCTGCGCTGGTTCACCGATATGATCGACACACTGCGCGTAGAGGACGCCCTCTATAAGAAGGAGACGAACGTATGACGCTGGGAACGGCCATAATTCTGTTTGTACTGGCTGTGGCAGGCATCGTGCTGGTATATAAATTTTTGCGTAAAAAGCCGAAGCTGCGCATCATTTGTCTCGTACTGCTGTCGCTGATCGCGCTGGCTCTTGCCGTATATATCGGTTTGAATTTTATTTTGATCGATGCGGCGCGCAATAAACCGGCTGACTGATAATCAAAGCTGAAAAAACTCGCCCGCGGGCGAGTTTTTCTATCAGAGCCGAGCTGTCTTAAAATAGATGTAAGCCGGGACAGCCGACCAGCCGTGGCAGAGACTTCCGGCATTTGCGAACGCCGACTCGCCGTCGATCGTCTCCCAGAAGCTCGTCGCGCCGCGCTCGAGCATATAGCCCCACTTTTCGGCGATGTCGTTCATCACAAAATCGCGGTTCGAGCTGTCGGTCAGCAGCGCGTCGAACTTGAAGATACTGTGGCTGAGCGTCACGGGGATCAGACCGCCGCTTTTCAGCGAATCGAGCACCCTTTGCAGCCTGTCCTCCGGAACGGCTCCGGCGCAGACCAAAAGCGAGTTCGTAAGCTCGCAGTAATGCGAGCGCGCGCCGTTCTTGATATAGGAAGCGTAGCAGCCGCGCTCCTCGTCCCAGAAGCTCTGAGCGGCAAGGTTCATTTCGCGGTGCAGCGAGTCATAGCGCTCCGCGTCTGCGTCGCCGAGCCTTTCGCAGATCTTCGCCAGCGACTTCAGCCCCATCGACACGAACGCGCTGAGCGGCGCGTCGAAGCTGAGCTCACCGCCGCTTCTCGACTCGGACAGCCCATCCTGCCACTCGTAGAAATTCCAGTATTTCGGCTCGGCGAAGCATTTTATCAGTCCGCTCTCGAGCCTTGAAGCGAAGCTGCCGGCTATCCGTTTCGCGGTCGTCAGCATCTCGCGGACGAAAGCCTCGTCGCCGCTGTGCTCGAGATACTCGAAAAGCTGTACGAGGAAGATCGCGCTGAACGACGGTATCGTGATCGACACCCGCGCCGGAGAGCAAAGCTCGAGCATACCGTCCTCCCTCTGCGAATGGGCGATCAGCGCGAGCGAGGCTTTCGCGAACCTCGTCTCGCCGAACACATGGTAGCCGCAGAGCATCTGATTGCGCGAATCCATCGTATAGAGCGCCTGTTCGCGCCAAGGGCAGTCCTCGTAGTGCTCGTGCATACAGAGTTCGAGCGTTTTTGTGCAGACCTCGTAGATCTTCCGGTGCAGCCGATCGTCAACAGGGCAGGGAGCGGCTTTCGGCAGCGGATAGACGGTCGGGCGTATTCCTGCATAATGGAGACGGCAGGAATCGGCGTAGATGTGGAGCTGCACATACCTGAGCCCGCAGCGCAGCAGTAGATTCTCAAAGTGCGAGCGGCCTTTCTTCGCGCGATATCGCGCGGCGAAGTTTCTGCCGCCGATGCTTGTTCTGACCCGCAGATCGGACAGATGCTCGCCCCAGCCGATGAAGATATCCGCGTCGTAGTCAAGCTCTATGTCGAGCGACAGGAAGCCCGCGCTCTCGGCTCCGAGGTCGATTATCGCGTAAATTCCGTCGGTCAGCCCGCTGCCGTCGGATTTGAGCGCGATCACATCCTCGGACGGCAGTGCTGTTCCTCCGCAGAGATAGGCGTCGCCGAGCAGCGCGTTCTGCATCCTCTGCGCCGGAGTACCGGATTTCAGACGGTCGGCAAAGACGCCCTGATTTATCAGCTTCGCGGCTGCGGGAGGGAGAATCGTCAGCTTTTCGATCGGGCGCGGAAGGAAGTCATAGCTCCCATCGGCCTCGGACGCGGGAGCGTAAGCGCTCTCGGGCGCGCAGGCGTCGTAGGCAAAGGTAAAGCCGAGCTGACCGCTGACACGCCCCACCTGCTCGCCATGCTCGTAGTTCGGGTCTGGTCTTGTCAACGTCGATTCGCCCGACGCGCAGACAACCTCGCCGCCCGAGCTGACCTCGTAGATCACATAGGCGGGCTTATTCCGGTAGGTCGAGCTGTCCGCGCCGGGATGATGGGCGATGAGCTTCAGCGTGTTTTTCCCGGGGACGACAAATTCCGAGATGTCGAGCTCGTCGAAAAACTGCATATCCTCGTAGCCGGGATACTGACCGCAGTCGACAAAGCTGCCGTTGATATAAAGCGAATAATTCCCGTCGCAGGAGACGCGGATTCTGTCTCCGCGCTCAAAGCTGTCGGTAAAATCGGCGTAGGTATTGACGCCGTCGGCAGAGCCGCACCAGACTCTGCGGGCTTTTTCAAATGCTTTCATAGATTTGATCCTTTCGATAGTTTTTCTGCTGTCATTCTGTAGTCCGTCTGTATTCGGACGGAGATATCCCATACTTTTTCATGAAATGCCTGTAGAGATCGGACGGCGAGTTGAAGCCCGACTGCACGCAGGCTTCGGTGACGCTCAGTCCTCCGCGCAGAAGCTGAGCCGCGACCCTGACCCGGAAATCGTTCAGCATGGCGATCGGCGTCGTTCCGTACTCGTGTCTGAACTGCTTCTGGAACCAGCTCGGACAGAAGCCGCACTCTCCGGCGAGCTGTTCCACGGTCAGCGGCTCGGCGTAGGAGAGGACTATTCGCCTTATCGCCGGGGAGAGACGGTCGGTCCTTTCCTCCGGAGCGGCTGACGTCTCCTCGGACAGCCTTGGCAGCTTTGTGAGAAAGAGCGAGTACCAGAGCGCCGACTCGACGATTTCACGGGCCTCTATCATCGAGCGCAGGAAGCCCGAAAGCTCCCGGTCGCGTATTACCGACTCGGCGACCTGCCCGAGCCTTCGCCCGAGGCTGATCCCGCAGCCCGAGAGCAGATTCTCCCCGTCAAAGTATATGAACTCGCAGCGGCAGATTCTGCTGACCGAGCGCGAATAGTGATGTACTCCCGGAGGGATTATCATCGTATCGCCGGGCTTTATCGCCGTGACGTTGTCTCCGACGACCCAGAGCCCGGTTCCGCATCGGCAGATGCCTACCTCACAGAGATTATGATAATGCAGAGAGTCAATATCGCCGGTAGGAAGCTCGGTAAGCTCCTTATCTCTGACAATCAGCTCCGGCTCGGAGGCGAACATGACCGGATAAGAGTTTAATTGCACGATTTTCACCGCTTTTTGCATTGCAATAGTAATGAAATTATGATATCATTATTATAGCATACTATTATTAAAAACTCAAGGGGTTGAACCAATGTTTATTGAAGCAAAATCACTTAAGCTCGCCTTTTCCGACGATCTTTCAAGGATCGGCAGGACATGGCTTTCCGGCGAGGAGCTTTCAGGCGGCTCAAAGCCGCTCTTTACGATAAGACTGCGGGACAGAAAGGGCGAAGCGCGGCTGCTCGACGCTTCTACGGCTAAAATCTCAGCCGAGCCGGGCGATAATTCAGCCGTGCTGACCTACCGCTTTGACGATCTGACGGCAGTCGTGACTGTCAGCGGCGGCGAGCGGATAAGCTGGAAGCTCGCAGTCGAGAATCATTCGGACGACGCGGTGGAGTTCATCGACTTCCCGTCGGTGAGCTTTGCCGGTAAGCTCCGCGAAAACGGCGGCGACCGCGCGATAGTCTCGCCCTACAACGAGGGTCTGCTCGTTGAGGACGCGAAGCTCAAGCCGGGCATGACCGATCCGGAGTACCCGTCTCAGGGGAGCTACATGATGTTCCCGTACATGGTATTCGCGCAGTTCACGCTCTACCTCGCCGGAAAAGGCGGCGTCTATATGGGAGTTCACGACATAGAGCGCGCGCCCAAGGGCATTGATTTCTGCTGCTGTGACGATCAGACCGAGTTCCGGACGCGGCTTTTCATGGGCGGAGAGTTCGGAGAGGACGTCGGGACTCCCGAGACTGTCTGGCAGAGCTTCGAGGGCGGCTGGCAGGACGGCGCGGAGCTCTATAGGGACTGGCTCGCCGAGAGCTTTGACGAAAAGCCGCTCAGTGAGCTTGATCTCCCCGACTGGTATAAAAACGATCTCCCGCTCGTCATAACCTATCCTGTCCGCGGCATACACGACATGGACGAGATGACTCCGAACAAGCTCTTTCCCTACAACAATGTGCTGCCCTTTGTCGACGAGTTCGCAGAGCGCACCGGCTCGCGGATAATGGTGCTGCTGATGCACTGGGAGGGAACGGCACCGTGGGCTCCGCCCTATGTTTTCCCTCCGTTCGGCGGGATAGAAATGTTCAACGACTTCATGAACGAGCTGCATAAGCGCGGGGACCTGCTCGGCGTCTATTGCAGCGGGCTCGGCTTTACCGAGCAGTCGAACCTGATCGGGTCCTACAACACGGTCGATATGATTTTCAAGAACAGATTTGACCTCGGCTTCTGCCGCGCTCCCGATCAGTCGCTGCCGCACAGCAAAATCTGCACCGGACAGAGATCGGGCTACGACATCTGCCCGGCGTCGGAGACCGGAAAGCGCATACTCGACGACGCGCTCGAGCCGCTTCTTGACAGCGGCGTCGACTATGTGCAGGCGCTCGATCAGAATCACGGCGGAGGAATGTATTTCTGCTACGCAAAGGATCACGGACATCCTCCCGTTCCGGGCAAATGGATGACAAAGGCGTCGAGAGAGCTGCTCGACGGCTGGAAGTCGCGCTGCCCGAATACGCTGCTCGGCTGCGAGTCGGCGGCGGCTGAGCCGTATATCGGCGATCTGCGGCTCTCGGACAACCGCTACGAGCTCTGCTATATGCTCGGACGTCCGGTACCGCTCTACGCCTATCTTTTCCACGGATATCTGAGAAACTTCATGGGAAACCAGGTCTGCTGTCCGCTTGAATACACGACCGAGCTGTTAGAGCTGAGACTCGCCTACTCCTTCCTTGCGGGAGATATGCTGACCCTCGTTCTGAACGACGAGGGAGAGGTCATGTTCCACTGGGGAATGAGGGATTTCTCAAAGACTCCCGACCGGGACGAGATAATCTCCTTTGTCGCCGAGCTTCAGCGCTGGCACAGGGTATATCCCGAGCTTTTCGCCGACGCGCGGATGATAAAGCCGCTCGGCTTCGACTGCCCGGAGATAATACTCGATATGCGCTGGGGACGCAAAGGACAGCACGAGAGCTCGGTGCTCACGACCGCTTGGCAGGTCGGAGAGCGCCGCGTGCAGCTCCTTGTAAACTACACTCACGAGCCGCGCGAATGTGTCTTTGCCGATGCGATCCCCGGAGCCCGGCTCCGCATGGGAGAAAAGGTTTCGGATTTTGACGGCAGGCTCGTTCTCCCGCCGCTTGGCGTCGCTGCTGTTGAGTTCTGATAAAATTCTGTATAAAAATAACCATCGGCTTGCCGATGGTTATTTTATGTCAGACGAATTTAATTTCCGAGAACTTGGTCTCCATCAGCGCTATCACCGCCGAGATGAACTGATCCTCGGTGATCTGACGATGGCTGTCGATCCAGTATTTCAGAGTATAAAGCAGTCCTCCGCCAAAAAACGCCGAGGTCAGCCCGCGCATATCCGGACTGTAGACCTCCGGATCCATCTCGGCGATGAGATCGCGCCTGACCATCTCGTAGAGCAGATTGAAAAGCACGCTCTCAAGATTGCTTCCCGCAATGTGGGAGACGAGCCTTTCGTGCTCCTGCATGAATCTGAAAAGCTCGCGGCTCATGACGACAATATAGGTCGCGTCGCGCCTGTTCTTTATATCGGCCGGAAGCTGAGCGGCGAACTGATCCCGCAGCTCGTTTACATAGAAGGTGAAGTACTCGTACTTGTCGGCGAAATGCTTGTAGAAGGTCGTGCGGCGGATCATCGCCCGATCACAGAGCTCGCCGACGGTGATGTCCTCGAACCGCTTCTGGTCGAGCAGCTCGGTGAACGCCTGATGGAGCGCACGATAGGTCTTTGTGATCCGCAGATCGGTTTTTTCTGTCATGATTTCCTCCGGATTTGATTTATGAATCAGTTTTTAATGAATTTGGGAAACAAAATCGCTATTTTGTCAGTTAAGAGACATAACGGCTGAAGTTGACTCTTGCAATCTCCGTATATTTAGTATATCATAATAACTGTCAATTGTCAACTATATTACAAAAATATTTTTAATACGGAGGCACGAGCCTGTGAGCAAGGATCCTAATAAGGAGAATCAAAGCGAGAGCTTTATGATGAAGGTTTCGGAATTTATCGTCGACAAACGAAATCTGATCCTTCTGATATATGTGATACTTATAATTTTTTCCGCCTTTTCACGCAGTTGGGTGAATGTTGAAAACGACCTCACCTACTATCTTCCAAAGGACGCAGAGACCAAGCTCGGACTCGAGATCATGGAGGACGAATTCACGACCTTCGGAAGCGCGCGGGTCATGGTCTCAAACATTACATACGACGACGCGAAAGCGCTCGCCGACGAGATCAGCGGCCGCGGCGATGTTCAGAGCCTGACCTTTGACGACAGCACCGAGCATTACAACCGCGCCTCGGCGCTTTTCGACGTTACCTTTGACTATCCCGAGGACGACGAGAAGTGCAAAAAAGCGCTCGAAAGCCTGATCGACGACCTGTCCGACTACGACGTTTTCGTCTCCTCGACCCTGAACGAGGATCTCTCCGAGACTATAGCCGCGGAAATGCGGGTGATCATCGTCATAGTCGCGATAGTCGTCGTGACAGTGCTGATACTGACCTCTCAGACCTATGCCGAGGTTCCGGTGCTGATTATCACCTTTCTGTCGGCGGCGATACTGAACATGGGAA